>JAKEEV010001077.1 GCA_022616395.1 Planctomycetia bacterium
ACAACGGACTGTCACTCCGAAAACCCAAGAAAAACACCGCATTCGGACGCTCATACGGACAAATCCGACACCCTGAAAGCCCTGACCCTTCGGGGTAAAAAACCAGCAGAGCCGCGTGATTCGGACAACTCCGGCATGCCGGGTCTGTCAAACTCCGCCTTTTCTCTCCCAAATGGCTTGTTCGTTGCGTAAACTGACTTTGGCCCTCAATCCTGCCTGATTGATTGACTCACCACACAACTATCGTCACTTGAGGTGTGCCCGTGCGTCTCCCCACCGGCTCACTCGCGTTCGCTTCACTCTTGCTGGTTCCGCTGACCGCGTCAGCACAGCCAGCGGCGAAGATCGACTTCAACCGCGACGTGCGGCCGATTCTGTCGAATAACTGCTTCCAGTGTCATGGCCCCGACGACAAGGTCCGCAAAGGGAAACTGCGCCTGGACACGAAAGAAGGCGCGCACGCGGTCGTCGTGGTGCCCGGGAAGCCCGACGAGAGCGAGTTGCTCCGCCGCGTGACGCTCGACGACCCAGACCACATCATGCCGCCCCTCAAGACCGGCAAGAAGCTCACTGCGCGCGACATCGAGATTCTCAAGCAGTGGGTGAAGGAAGGCGCGAACTATTCGGCTCACTGGGCCTATGTGAAACCCGTGCGCCCCGCGGTGCCGCAAATTCGAAATCCGAAGTTCACAATCCGAAATGAAATCGACAACTTCATTCTGGATCGACTGGTGAAGGAAAAACTCTCTCCGTCGGTTGAAGCGGATCGCTACGCGCTCGCCCGGCGGGTGGCTCTCGACCTGACGGGGCTTCCTCCGACTCCCGCGGAAGTCGAAGCATTCGTCAAGGACAAGAGCGCAAACGCTTACGAGAAGTTCGTCGACAAGCAACTCGCCAAGTCCAGCTTCGGCGAACACTGGGCGCGGTTCTGGCTTGATCTGGCCCGCTACGCGGACTCGGCTGGTTATGCTGACGACCCGCCGCGCGTCATCTGGAAGTATCGCGATTACGTCATTAACTCGTTCAACGCGAACATGCCGTTCAATCAGTTCACCATCGAACAACTCGCAGGGGACTTGCTGCCAAACCCGACCACGAACCAGATCGTGGCGACCGCGTTCCACCGCAACACGATGACGAACAGCGAGGGAGGCACCAACGACGAGGAGTTCCGCAACGTCGCGGTCGTGGATCGCGTGAACACAACCCTCACTGTGTGGATGGGCACTTCCATCGCGTGTGCTCAGTGCCACACGCACAAGTATGATCCGATTACGCAGAAGGAGTTCTTCCAGATCCTGGCGTTCTTCAACAACACAGCCGATGCTGACCGCCCCGACGAAAGCCCCACGCTCCCCTTCTGGACTCCGGAGTTGCTTGAGCGCAAGGCCGAACTCGACTCACTCGTGATCGACCTCGAAGACCTCCTGAAGGACAAGAAGCCCGGCGAGTGGAAGGCCGAGCGTGCTCGGCTCACCGCGCTCAAGAAAGAACTCGCCGCGCTGAAGGCCGCGACAAGCGTGCCCATCATGAAGGAATTGACCGGCGCGCAGAGGAGAAAAACCCGCATTCAGTTTCGCGGGAACTTCATGGATCTGGGCGACGAGGTGACCGAAGGCACTCCCGCCGCCTTCCACGCGTTCCCGAAAGACGCGCCGAAGAACCGACTGGCATTCGCACGCTGGCTGATGAGTCCAGAGAACCCGCTGACGGCTCGCGTGATCGCCAACCGGTTCTGGGAGCAAATCTTCGGCGTGGGGCTTGTTCGCACGAGCGAAGAGTTCGGCACTCAGGGCGAACTGCCGAGCCACCCGGAATTGCTCGACTGGCTGGCACTGGAATTGGCGAACCCCGACCGCACGGGAGGGGGTGCTTGGAACATCAAACGATTCCTCAAGCTCCTCGTGATGTCGGCCGCATACCGACAATCCGTGCGCCTGACGCCAGAGTCGTTCGAGCGCGACCCGGAGAACAGATTACTCGCGCGCGGACCAAGAGTTCGGCTCAGCGCCGAGATGGTGCGCGATCAGGCACTCTTCGCGGGTGGGCTTCTTAGTCCCAAGATGCTCGGTCCGAGCGTGAAACCTCCTCAACCGAATCTCGGAGTCAGTGCAGCATTCGGAAGCGCGATCGACTGGCAACCAAGTACCGGCGAGGATAAGTTCCGCCGCGGGGTCTACACCACCTGGCGACGGTCGAACCCGTACCCGTCGATGTCCACTTTCGATGCGCCCAATCGCGACACCTGCGTTGTCCGTCGGGCGCGCACGAACACTCCGCTGCAAGCACTCGTGACAATGAACGATCCCGTTTACGTTGAAGCAGCGCAAGCTCTGGCCCGCAAGACAATCGCCAGTGGTGGAAAGACCACCGAAGAGAAAGTGAAATTCGCGTTCCGCGCTTGCCTCGTTCGCCCGCCGAGTGATGCCGAAGTTCAACGACTGGTGAAGCTCTACCAAGCGGCAAAAGCGAAGTTCGAGAAAGACACTACGAAGGCGATGCAGTTCGCGACCAACCCAATCGGTCCGTTGCCGAAGGGCGTTGAGGCGAGCGATGCCGCCGCGTGGACTGTCGTTGCCAACGTAATCATGAACCTCGACGAAATGCTGATGAAGCGCTGAGAGCAACACGCTTATTCTTGAGAACCACCATGCACCCTGCACTTGAACGCCTGCAAGCCACCACTCGGCGAACCTTCCTCCAATCCTCCTCACTGGGGCTGGGCGGCCTCGCGCTGTCGTCACTGATGAGTGACGCGCGTGCTTCTGATCCGGGGATTCACACCCCCGGCTCGCCAAACCCGCTTGCTCCCAAGAAGCCGCACTTCCCCGGCAAGGCCAAGCGGGTGATTTACCTGCACATGTCAGGCGCGCCTCCTCACCTCGACCTGCTTGACTACAAGCCGGAGTTGGTGAAGCGCAGCGGCCAGAACTGCCCCGACGAGTTCCTCAAGGGGAAGAGATTCGCGTTCACCAGCGGTGTGCCGAAGCTCATGGGGACACCTCAGCCGTTCAAGCAACGCGGGAAGGCCGGGATCTGGATGTCGGATGCAATCAAGCCGCTGCACGCGGTCGCGGACGAACTCACCGTCATTCGCTCGATGAAGACCGATGAGTTTAACCACGCTCCCGCCGAACTGCTCCTTTACACCGGCTTCGCGCGCCAGGGCCGACCGAGCTTCGGCGCCTGGGTCACGTATGGGCTAGGTAACGAGAGCGAGAACTTGCCCGGCTTCGTGGTGCTGATCTCCAACGGCGTGCAGCCAAGCGGCGGGCAAGGCTGCTGGGGGAGCGGGTTCTTGCCGAGCGTCTTCCAGGGAGTGCAGTGTCGCAGCAAAGGCGAACCGGTGCTGTATCTGAGCGACCCGCCCGGCCTCGATCGCGACATGCGCCGGCTCGGTCTCGACGCGATGAAAGACTTGAACGAGATGCAGGAGAAGGAACTCGGCCACCCGGAAACGCGCACCCGAATGTCTCAGTACGAACTCGCGTTCCGCATGCAGCTTTCGGCAAGCGAGGTGATGGACATCTCGCGCGAGCCGCAGAAAGTGCTCGATGCATACGGAGCCAAACCCGGTGCCGGGACGTTCGCCAATAACTGCTTGCTCGCCCGCAGGTTGGTCGAACAGGGCGTGCGGTTCGTTCAGCTCTTCGACTGGGGATGGGATTACCACGGCACAAATCCCAACGAAGACATCCGAGACGGACTCACTCGCAAGGGCACGATCACCACGCAAGCGGTCTCGGCGCTCATCAAGGATTTGAAGAGCCGCGACTTGCTCAAAGACACGCTTATCATCTGGGGCGGCGAGTTTGGGCGCACTCCGTTCCGAGAAGGCCGCACGGCCGGCGGAAGCGTGCTTGGTCGCGATCACTTCCCGGATTGCTTCTCGCTTGTGCTGTGCGGAGGCGGAATCAAGGCGGGATACACACACGGCGAAAGCGACGAACTCGGCTTCAAGCCCGCGAAGGACATGGTTCACGTTCACGACCTGCAAGCGACTCTCATGCACTGCCTGGGCTTCGACCACAGGAAACTGACGTTCCGCTTCCAGGGCCGCGACTACCGACTCACCGACGTTCACGGCAAAGTGGTCAAAGAGATTCTGGCGTGAACAAGATAAGAGGAATGGCCACAAAAAAGCACAAAGGGCACAAAAGAAAACCAAATCAGAAGAGATGCTTTGAACTCTATTGTCTTCTGTCTTCTTTTGTGCATTGTGTGCTTTTTTGTGGCCATTCTCTTCTGTTTGCATTGTCGTGGAGACGCTTCGAGGTTCCCATGCGCGCAACTGCACTCGCTCTGCTGGCGCTTTTCCTCACCTCCTTCGCCGGGGCGCAGGATGTGTTCACCCAGAAGCCCGCACTCGCGCCGGCGGTGGTCAGTGGCGAGATACCGAAGGCGCCGACTGTCGTCGCGGATGTGGGCTGGGACGAGAAGTTCTCGGCCGGACCGGCGCCCTTGTGGGTGTGGGGCGCGGACCCGAACAAGAAGTATTTCCTCAAGAAGACGTTCGACGGCACCGCGGACGCGGCGAAGGTAAAGTTCTCCGCCGACAATCACGTCAAGCTCTACCTCAACGGCAAACTCGTCGGTTCGTGCGACGAGTGGCAGGACGGAGCGGAAGCTGACGTGACCAAGTTGCTCAAGGCCGAGGACAACGAGTTCGTCGCGGAGGTGTGGAACGACGGAGGGCCGAGTGGGTTCGTGCTCAAGCTGGTGATGGCCGCACGCGAAGACCGCAAGGGCGCGAAGTACGTCGTTTCGGATGAAACGTGGACCGCTTCGGAAAAGAAGGACGCGAAGGGCGTTGCGGCGAAGAAGATCGCCAAGTACGGCGAGCAACCGTGGGGGAACGTCTTCCAGACCGCGATGGTGCAACCCGGCTCGAAAGTGCCCGCGAACACGTTCGTGACACTTCCCGGCTTCAAGGTGGAGAAGCTCTTCACCGTGCCGAAGGCCAGACTCGGTTCGTGGGTGTGCATCACCGCAGACGACAAGGGCCGGCTCATCGCGAGCGATCAGGGGAATGCGGGGCTGGTGCGCATCACTCCGGGCAAAGTAGGCACGGAGGAAGAAACGAAGGTCGAGAAGATCCCCGCGAAGATCACAGCCGCGCAAGGGCTACTCTGGCACAAGGGCACGCTCTATGTCGTGTGCAACGGCGGCCCGGGCAGCGGGCTGTATCGAGTGACTTCTTCCAAGAACGATGATGTGCTCGACAAGGTCGAGAAACTGAAGGCGCTTCAGGGTGGTGGCGAGCACGGGCCGCACGCGATTCGACTCGCGCCCGATGGCAAGTCGCTTTACGTTGTCTGCGGGAACCACACCAAGACGCCGGCGGACTTCCAGCACAGCCGCGTGCCGAAGAACTGGGCGGAAGATCATCTCCTTCCCAGGCAGTGGGACGCGGGCGGACACGCGCGCGGGATTCTTGCGCCTGGCGGCTATGTCGCGAAGACCGACTTCGACGGCAAGTCATGGGAAATCTTCACGACCGGTTACCGCAATGCGTATGACTTCGCCTTCAACGCCGATGGCGAGATGTTCGTCTACGACGCGGACATGGAATGGGACATGGGGATGCCGTGGTATCGCCCAACGCGAGTCAACCACGCCACCAGCGGCAGCGAACTTGGCTGGCGCAGCGGAACGGGCAAGTGGCCGAGCTATTACATCGACTCGCTCCCCGCGATGATTGACATCGGACCTGGATCACCTGTCGGCGTTGAATTCGGTTACGGAGCCAAGTTCCCCGCGAAGTATCAGAAGGCGCTCTACATCCTCGACTGGACGTTCGGCACGATCTACGCGATCCACATCGAGCCAGACGGATCGACTTACAAGGCCACGAAGGAGGAGTTTTTAAGCCGCACGCCGCTTCCGCTCACCGATGCGTGCATCAACCCGGCCGACGGCGCGATGTACTTCACCATCGGCGGACGAAACGCTCAGAGCGAGTTGTTCCGCGTCACATATGTGGGGAAGGAATCGACCGAGAAGGTGGAGTGCAAGAACGCGGAGAGCGAGTTACACACACTGAGGAAGAAACTGGAGAGCTTCCACTCGCCGGCCGCGAACCCGGAGGAGGCCGTCGGGTTCATTATCCCCTGCCTGAAGCACTCCGACCGATTCATTCGTTACGCGGCTCGTGTCGCGCTCGAACACCAGCCGGTGAAGTTCTGGCAAGACAAGGTACTGGCGGAGACGGACAAGATCGCACTTATCAACGGAGCGGTGGCACTGGCACACCTGGGAGACAAGACGCTTCAGCCGAAGTTGATCGCGGCTCTTGGTCGCGCGCTGGAAGGCAGAACTTCGATTCCGGTCATCATCGACCTCATCCGGGCGTACTCGCTTTGTTTCACGCGAATGGGAGAACCCGACAAGGACACCGCGAAAACAGTGCTGGCGCTGTTTGACCCGATGTTCCCCGGACCCACTGACGAACTGAACCGCGAGTTGGTTCAGCTACTCGTTTACCTCAAGTCGCCGACCATCGTGGAGAAAGCCTGCGCGGAGTTGAAGAAGCCCTCGAAGCCATTAACCCAAGCCGGGTTGGAAGAACTGCTTCTGCGCAATCGCGGATACGGTGGCACCATCGCCAACATGCTGAAGAACGCGCCCGACCAGCAGAAGCTGGCGTACCTCTTCGCGCTTCGCAATGC
>JAKEEV010001078.1 GCA_022616395.1 Planctomycetia bacterium
AAGAAGCGAAAGCGCGAGCATTTCTGCGTCTTTTGTAGCCGGCCTCTCTGAGGCCGGGCGAGCCGAAGGCTCGCAAAACTGGCAATCTTGAAACTACTGGCCAGGTCGCAGCTCGTTGAAAACCAGACACAACCTCTGGGATCATGTAGCAGAGGCCGCTCCGGGGTCACAGACCCCGGCTACAGCAAACTCAGACACCACCGAGTGGAGCCTCCGCACAAAGCAGTCAGTGGGAGAAAGAGCGGGCTTCCGCCTTCGGGCTGAAGACAAGCAATCGAGGGTTCATCATGCCAAACTGGATCGTGGCCGGCGTGCAGATGGATTGCCGACTGGGCAACAGCGCTGATAATCGCGCTGCGCTGATGGCGAAACTCCGCGCTGCGGCCGAACGCGGCGCGAAACTGATCGTGTTCCCGGAATGTATCCTCACCGGTTATGGATTCGACTCACGCGAACAGGCGCGGGCAATCGCGGAGCAACTCCCCGGCCCCAGCACGGACATCATCGCGAAGGAATGCGCGAAACTCGGCGTGTGGGCGATCTTCGGAATGCTCGAATCGGCTCCGGATGGCAAGCTCTACAACGCCTGCGCTCTGGTTGGGCCTTCGGGGTTCGTCGCGGGGTATCGCAAACTTCACTTGCCGTGTCTGGGCGCGGATCGCTTCACTGATCCCGGCGACCGACCGTTCGCGGTCCACGACCTCGGCGGGCTGAAGCTCGGCATGAACATCTGCTTCGATGGCAGTTTCCCTGAATCGGCCCGCATTCTCACTCTGCTCGGAGCTGATCTTGTGGTGCTGCCAACTAACTGGGCGACGAACGCCCGCAAGATGGCGGAAGTCGTTTCTTCCGCGCGTTCCTGGGAGAACCACATCTACTACCTGGCGGTCAATCGCGTCGGGGATGAGAGCGGCTTCCACTACATCGGCCTGAGTTCCGCCGCGGACTATCTGGGCAACGTGCTTCACTTCGCTCCCGAGGATAAAGAAGCGATCTTCACGATTGAAGTGGACCCGGCCGCGGCGGCTCAGAAGCGAGTGGTTCACTGTCACGGCGTCTACGAGATTGACCGCGTCAACTGGCGACGTCCGGAGATGTACGGCCCGCTCGTCGAAGGCAAACCGTTCACGGGACATTTCAATAAGTAGGGAATCGGAGCCGGAAGCGTCAGCGACGGTTCTTGGTTTCAATCGGAGCCGGAAGCGTCAGCGACGGTTCTTGGTTTCAATCGGAGCCGGAAGCGTCAGCGAC
>JAKEEV010001079.1 GCA_022616395.1 Planctomycetia bacterium
CGGAACACCGGCGGCCAGTTTCCGATGCCCTCCTTCACGTCCGCGCGCGTGATGTCGTCGAACGCGGCTGCGGCCTCCACGTCCAGAATCATGCTGATGAGACTCTGAGCCGTCGAGCGCGGGAGTGTAATAGGAAGTAACTTCACTCCGAGATCTTTGAGCACCTTCAAATCATCGGCGGAAGCCCCGACGCCTTCAATGTGACCAACCGTGAGTTCCTTCAGGTTCACTTTCGTGGGCCAGTTGAACGGCCGATCCTGCACCGTTCCATCTTTGCCATCGGTCCCGTGGATGGCTCCGAACACCAGAGCGCAGTCTTCAACGCTCCGGCACATCGGACCGATCTTGTCCAGCGACCAGCCGAGCGCCATGCATCCAGCCCGACTCACGCGGCCGAAGGTTGGTCGCAAGCCGGTCACTCCGCAGCGCGTGCTTGGCGAAACAATGCTCCCGTGTGTCTCGCTTCCGAGTCCGAAGCCGACAAGTCCAGCCGCGACGCTCGACGCGGTGCCCGCGGAGGAGCCGCTCGAACCCTGTTTGATGTTCCAGGGGTTGCGAGTCATGCCTCCGAACCACTGATCGCCCCACGCAAGCGAGCCGAGCGTTGTCTTGCACGCGAGAACCGCGCCTGCTTCGTCGAGTCGGGCCGCGACTGTTGCTTTCTCTTCGATCATCTGTTCCTTGAAGTGACCCGCTCCCCAGGTGGTCTTGTATCCGGGGTATGCGATCAGATCCTTTGCCGCCCACGGAATCCCATGCAGAGGTCCGCGATACTTGCCGGCCGCGATGTCCTTGTCGGCTTGCTCGGCTTGCTTGAGCGCGAGTTCTTCCGTGATCGACACCACGCAGAGTAAGGCTGGGTGGTACTTCTTCAGTCGCGCGAGATACACCTTTGTGAGTTCGAGAGAAGTGATTTGCTTCAGGCGAATTAACTGCGCGAGTGTCGTGAGAGGAAGGAACGCGAGGTCATCGTCCTTCTCCGGCTTGATTGGCACAGCAGGGCGAGCGAGAAGCTCGACTTTTCCGCGCCCGCCAGTGGGAGCGTCCCACGGCGAGGGGTTGAAGCCAATTGCGGGTGGAACGTGATTACCGAGTTCGAGCTTGTTGAGAGTCGCGACGTTCCGAAGCACCTGGGTCATTGAGCCGGCGACCATCTTGCGTTCCGCATCGGTGAGTGTGATCCCTGCGATCCACTCCGCGTTCTTCACCATCTCCGGCGTGACCGGTTCGAGTTTCGGCTGCGCGAGCACGCTCGCAACCGCCGCACGCTGAAACGTGACGCTCCCAACTCCGAGCGCAGCCAAAGCGCCGAGCAACTCGCGACGCGAAACATCGAGCGACATGGCTTCTCCCTCGTGGTGAAAATATCGCCCGCCGATTGTACCCGAACCCGCGAGCGTGTGGCGCGTCTGTGTTACGAATCAACGCATTTGCGCTGGAATCACGCCGATGGGCAAGTCACACGAAGAAACCTGGTGTACGTCCACCAATCCGCGGGCTTTGCTCCGCCTGTCGCGGATCAGACCGAACGGCCGCAAGTATCTGTTGCTCGCGTGTGCTGTGGTCCGACACCTGATTCC
>JAKEEV010001080.1 GCA_022616395.1 Planctomycetia bacterium
CCCGGCCGCTTTTGACACAGTCTCTACTACTCCGAAAGGCGTTCCGCGCATTTTCACCTCACTTCAAAAGATTCGGCTGCTAACATCGAATCACTTCTGTCCGCCCTCTCCACTCGCCGGAGTTGCCACATGCTTTCCTCCCGTCTTCCTGCTCTCGTCGCTGCTCTCGCTGCGTTCGCGTTCGTCATTGGATGCGTCAAGGTTGAGGTGAAGGATCCACCGAAACCGCAAGACCCGAATCCGACTCCAGCACCGGGGGGCAATCCTCTGGACATCAAACCCAAGGAAGAAGACAAGTCGACGCCGATCGAGTTCCGCACCGCGGCGAATGGCGCGGACTGGTCGGGTGTGAAGCCCGGCGACAGCGTTCGGGTGATCGGCAAGTGTGAAGGGACGAAAGGCAACCGGATCGAGTTCGAGTCCGCTGGGCGGTATTACGGCTCTCGTCCAGTCGTGCCTGCGTCCGAAGTCTCCTCCGCGTTCAAAACAGACCCCACCGCCGCACACACCAAATACAAGGGGCGGATATTCGCGGTCGAGGGCGTGTGTGCGAAAGTGACCGACCGCGAACTGCACCTCTCTGGATCAAAGCCCGCAACTGATCTCGGAAAGTGGGTGGACCCGCGCCTCTCAGCCGCCAAGCGTGCGAAAACAGACATCACTGTCGCGGCTCGCGACCTCATCACCGCGAAGAAGGATACAGAGTACAAGGGGAAGATGGTCGAGGTGACCGGCAAGGTGCAACATTTCGAGATGGGACCGGGATCGGGAGCCGCTGTCTCGCTTGGTGATGTGGACACAAGCGGCAAGTTGGTGTCGGGGGTTGTTCATGCCCGATTGCTGGAGTTCGAGCCGTGGAACCGCCTCACCTACGACCAGACGGTCACGATTCGCGGGAAGTGCCTGAGTGTGGGTGGGTATGCAGAAGTGACCGACTGCGTGATCCTCAACGAGGGACCAAGTCCGGTGATCGCGATTACAGCCGAAGAGCTGGCGAAGGAGTACAAGCAGGACAAGAAGGGAACGGACGCGAAGTATTACACAAGAGTGGGTAATGTCCTCATCGGCAAATCCCTGGCGATTAGCGGTGAAATCGTCTCCTGGCAAGATTCCAAGACGCCACAAGTCACGCTCAAGGGTGCCGATGGCGTGAAGGTTCAGTGCTATCTCGCACCGGGGTTTTCCGGCTTCTTGCTTTCCGAGGCACCGGTCGGCGCAAAGGTCACCGTGATCGCTCAGTACACCAATCAGGGCAACAACGAGACGGTGCAAGTCAATCACGGTGTCATCCGGATGACGCCTCCGTAGTGCGTTCCGTGCATTTGCGATTGAGATACCGGACCAGCACCGCGGCGTGAGCCAGAGGCTGGTCCGGGTCGTTTGGGTCTCCGTTGTCTCCGACATCGTGGAAGTATTGCGTCGTGCCCGCAAGCGCGGTGTCGATGAACTGGCGAAGCAGTTCCGGGTCGACGCGATTCTCCAACATCCACTCGTAAGCCGGTAACCGTTCACGGGTCGGGATAGCACCACAACCAGAGTTTCGGGTATCTTCGGTGGCGCATGGACGCTCCACCTTCTGTTTCTGCCGAAGACCTCG
>JAKEEV010001081.1 GCA_022616395.1 Planctomycetia bacterium
GACTCTTTCACCAACAGACTCTACTCTGGCGCGTTCTCATCTCAAGCACTTCATCTCGCATCAATCCGCTCCGTTGGGTTACCATGCGGTGAGTTGCGTGTTCAAGGAGTTCCGCTCAATGATCCGTGCTGTACTCCTGCTCGTCTTCGTGCTACTCGCCGCGTCTTCGGCGACCGCAGCCGACCTTCCGCCGGGCGCGATCCTGCGCCTCGGCGATGACCGCTTCCGCTCTGCCGGCTGGGGAATGGGTCTTGCGCTCTCACCAGACGGCAAACAACTCGCGACCCAGCAGGCCACGGGCGACGGGCTGCTGACTGTTACCGTGTGGGACTCGGCGACCGGCAAGCCAGTCCGGTCTCACGATGTGAACTTCGACCTGTACCGGGGGTTCGTCTGGGGGCCGGGCGGTGGATTTGTCGTGGTGCTCCGCGCGGATCCAGGAAAGAAGGACGAAGCCGGAACGTTGTTCCCGGATGAGTTCCGCGTGTGGGACTTCGCGAACCCGAAGTCCACGCCGCCACCCCGACTGGAGGTATCAATCGGGTTCGAGTTCCCTGGGCGAACCCTGGCGAATCGACCGGCCAGCGGCCCCGAGTACACGAACTTCGCCTTCAGCGCGGACGGTCGGCGGGTCGCGGCGCTGCTCAAGTCGGACAAGGGCAAGCACGCGATCGAGGTGTTCGAGTTGAAGCCGGCTGTGAACAAGGGGAAGCTCACCCGCGCGCGTATTCTGGACCTTGGCGCGGAAGGTGCGGACGCAGTGCAACTCTCGGCTGATGGGAAGACACTCGTCACCTTTCGCAAGCTGGCGAACCCAATTGACTCTCACTTCGCGGACTACACCGCGACCGTGTGGGATGTCTCCACTGGCAAGCCGGCACGCCCGGTGCGCGTGCGGGATAGCGGTCGGTTCATGCTCACGCCCGATGGCCAATCGCTTATCGTCCTGGCGGTCGAGGAAAAGGAATGGGGCTTCGATCTCGTCAATCTGACTGATGGAAAGAGCCGGCAACTCGTCCGATGGCCGATTACGCCTCCAGAAGGTGAGGCCGAAGGGGAAGGGGAGTACGAGTTCGAGCAGTGGGGCGGGTGCGCGTTCTTCCCGTTGGGCAAGGGAGTCGTGATCGGCAACGGCCGCAAGGCAGTCGTCATCGACCTAGTGGCGGGAAAGGAACTGGGCCGACTCGAAGGACACAGCGGTACGTTGACCGCGGTGACAGTGTCGGCTGACGGCACTCGAATCGCGACGGCCGACGACTACGGTCTTGTTCGCTTGTGGGACGCGAAGACGCTGCGCCCACTCCACGATGCGTCCGGGCATCGCGCACAGATCGAGTTCGCGGAAATGTCTCCTGATGGGAAGAAACTGGTAACTTGGGCGAAAGACGAAACCGTTCGCGTGTGGGATATCACCACGGGCAAGGAACTGCGGGCCTTCATCGGCGCGGTCGGTCTTCGGGGGATGCACCCGTTCGCCTATGACCAGCCCACATTCACGCCCGACGGAACGGCGATTCTCTTTAACACCAAAGACCGCCTCATCGCACGCGACATCCTCACCGGTCTGGAAGTTCCGCTTCCCGGCGATCTGGCGAAGCTCGGACCGGGGTGGGCCACGTTCGCGCCGGACGGCGACGCCGTCCTGACGTGCGACACTCCCACGGGGC
>JAKEEV010001082.1 GCA_022616395.1 Planctomycetia bacterium
AAACTGCTCACCACGGCGCTGCCCGCCGAGTACGGACACTCCGGCGGCGGGATCATGAACATCTCGTACAAGAGCGGAACGAACCAGCTTCACGGTTTGGCCGAGGAGCGCTACATCTATCCGAAATTGATTCACCGCAATTGGCAGGATGCCCGTATTCCCGAGGGCGGGGTGAACTTCCATCTGATGACGGCGACTCTGAGTGGTCCGGTGGTTCTGCCGGGTTACAACGGCCGCAACCGAACGTTTTTTCTGGCGGGCTTTCAGCGGCATCACGAACGCGCCTCGGAGAACAACAACCGCGAGGTCCCGAGCGCCGCGGAGCTGGCGGGCGACTTCAGTTTCGGCGGAGTCGGTTTTCCGATCTACGACCCGGCTTCTCTGAGGCTGTCGCCGGACGGCAGCTTCACAAAAGACCGGTTCGCAAACAATCAGATCCCGCTCAGCCGGTTCAGCAATGTCGCCAACAACTTCCTGGGCATGAACCCGTTCCGGGCTCCGAACGACCGCAACAACCAGACGTCGATCACACCGAGCGGCCCGCAAGACAACCTGAGCCACGATACCAAGTACCGGTCCTACCGCACCGGGTCGGACTTCAAGATCGACCACAACTTCAGCGACAACCACCGGATCTTCTGGCGGTTCTCGAACTACCAGCATCGTTCCTGGAACGGCCGCTGGAACGTGGCGTTCGACAACAAAATCTTCGACTACCGGGTGACACCGATTCCGATTAACTCGACGCAGTGGGTGGTCTCGGACTCGTATACGATCAACCCCACCACGATCAATGAAATTCGCCTGGGGTTCAACCGGCGCAAGTTCACCCGCTCGCCGGAGAGCCTCGATCAGGATTGGGCGGGACAATTGGGTATTCCCAACGTCAGCCCGGCAACGATGCCGAATTTCGGGCGTTGCTCCAATCTCAATTGCACGGGCCAAGCCGATCTTTTCGCCGACGCCAGGTTCCCCGAAGGGGAGTCCATTGACGTGACCGAGAACTTTAGCTTCC
>JAKEEV010001083.1 GCA_022616395.1 Planctomycetia bacterium
ACCCCCGTATCTCGTACGGGAACGCGCGCACGGAGGGCGTGGCCGCGTGCGGCTTGTTTGGTGAAGACCCAAAAGTTAGTGACACCGGAGTGTCGGGTCGGGGAGGAGCGGGCGGCCGACGTGGAAAGGGTCCGCGACCACCCCCTGACGATTGGGGTGAACGGCGCGGCGGTCGGCCCGGCCTCGGCGATCCGGCAGCACACCACGGATAAACTGCTTCACCAAATCCCGTGTGTGCGGGCAGGGAGCCGGAGGGAGGATTCCGCAGTGCGATGACCCGCGTATAGCGAGTCACCAGAATCATACAATACATCTCCGGTGGCGGTGCCGAAGATTTGTCCGAAAACTTTCCCTCGCTGCTTTATCAGGCCTCGACATGCCGAACGCAACTCGTTAACTGGATTGCTACTACGCCTGAGTAGGTTCTTGGCAAACGGTGTGCCGAATTGGGATTCCCGTAGTTCGCCGATGCCCGGACCAATCGGACTTTCGGGCATCCAACGCGAGTGGTTGACCAGTTCCCGGACAGTTGACGTGTGGTGCCGATGACCGGCGCGGATGCTGTGATCGCCCGTTCCAACCACTGCGCCCCGCACAATCGCCGAGGCTCGTGATGCTTGAGAATGACGAACTGGCGGTTCTCGTCGGTGCCAGCCTGCTGAGTGTGCGCGTCCTTTATCTGGTTGGCCGCGTGCTGTGGGGATGGGTAACGGATAGCGGCTTGCCGATGCGGATGAGCTGCACGTTCACCCTGGTCACCGGTCTGGCTGTCGCGGTGATGGCGGTTGGGTTGGTGTCCGTGATGGGTGGTCCTCCGCGCGGGGTTCGCTTGCTGGCTTACTGCGGGGTTGCCTTCGGCGGGTTCATTCTCGGTCTGATCTTCGATCTGTTTCTCGATACGCGCATGTTCCAGCTCGCGGTGTGGCTCACTTCACTTCGACTGGCCCGCTACCGCGAGATGCTCTCGGCTCCCGGAGGCGATTCCCGACTGCACGCCGCCACACGCCTGTCCACAATCGGCACTTACGCGCGACCAGCGTTCCCGGAACTCTTCGAGGCGCTGAAGGACGATTCGCCGGAAGTGCGCGTCGCGGTGTCGCTGGCCATTCTCAACGCCATCGGCGACCCTCCTCCGCCAGACGATACCGAGACCGTGCCCGCGGTGCGCAAATCGCTGAGCGACCCGGCTCTCGGCGTGCGGGTGAACGTTGCGACAATCCTGATTCGCTTCCAAGCGGTGAGCACAAGCGACGCGTTGCCGATTCTCCGCGAGGGGGTCTCCAGTAAGGAGGACACGGTAGCTTGCACGGCCTCGTATGCGCTGGGCGAACTTGGCGAGGCCGCTGAACCTGCTCTGCCTGAGTTGCGCCAAGCGCTCTTCCGCGGCGAACCCGTCAGCGGCGTGGCTGTGGACGCGCTTGGCAAGATCGGCCCGGTTGCGATTCCCGCGTTGATCGAAGCGGTGGAACTGGGGAACGACATGGTGAAGTGGAGCGCAATCGAAGCTCTGGCAGAGATGGGCGAACCGGCCCGCGTGGCACTCCCGGCTCTTCGCAAAGCCGCGTTGGACCCCGACGACTTCGTGAACAACGCGGCCAAAAAAGCAATCCAGAAGCTCGGCGGAGACGTGGGGTAGAAAGTAGTAGGCATTCGCAGGGTGCCGTTGCCATTCTCTGATCGCACACAGGAAGAACGGCCCACGGCGTGTGCCTACTACTTTGGGAGTTCTTGATGGCTCGTTCATTCGCGGGGCAAGTCGCGATTGTCACAGGAGCTTCGAGCGGCATTGGCTGGGAGTTAGCGAAGCAACTCGCCGCGGAGGGGTGCAAGGTTGGACTGATCGCGCGCCGAGAAGCCCCTCTGCGCGAACTTGCTTCTCTCATCGCCAGCGCGGGCGGAATTGCTCTTGCTCTTGTCACCGATGTCGGGCAACGCGAGCAGGTGGAATCTGCCTTCGCCAACGTGCGAGAGCAACTCGGACCGGTCGATCTGGTGATTGCCAACGCCGGAGTTGGCCGACCGACGCTCTGCGATCCGGTCAACATGACCGATGTGGAGGACACTTTTCGCATTAACCTGTTGGGCATGATCTACACGCTCTCCGCAGCGCTCCCGGAGATGCTCTCACGCGGAAGCGGTCACCTTGTCGGCATCTCCAGCCTCGCTGGGTATCGCGGACTGCCATGCGAGTCGGCTTACTGCGCGAGCAAGGCCGCGGTGAACGTGTATCTCGATGGGTTGCGGATGCACTTGCGAAAAACCGGCGTGCGCGTGACCACCATTTGCCCCGGCTTCGTCAAATCGCCCATGACCGAGACCAACAAGTTCTACATGCCGCAGTTGATGGAAGCGGATTATGCCGCGAAGCGCATTCTTCGCGCGATCAAGGCCGGCAAGAAGGTGTATAACTTCCCCTGGCTCCTGCATCTGCTGATTAAACTCAGCCGGTGGTTGCCCGACCGCGCGATGATCTGGGCAATGGGCGACTACGAAGCCGAAGCCAAGCAAGCAGTCGTCGACCGGCAAAAACCAAACCCTACCTAACTGCTATTCGTCTTACATCGGGAACCTGCGGATTCCCAACTCTCGCCTGGAAGTCAAACGAGGTGCATCATGCGAATCGCGATTGTTGCGTCACTGTTCCTCGTCCTGCCAATCCTCGCGGCCGACGACAAGCCGGCCGTGAAAGTGATTCCGACAAAGGA
>JAKEEV010000015.1 GCA_022616395.1 Planctomycetia bacterium
CCTTCTCCGCGCACGTCCTTGTCGTTGTGTTCAAGTGGCGGTGAGTAGTAATCGCCCCAGTGACCCGAAGTGAAGCCGTAGTATTCATCGAACCCGCGGCCGTTGGGGTGATACGGATACTGACTTCCGTTGTGCCACTTGCCGAAGCACGCGGTTGAGTATCCGCCGGCCTTGAAAGTGTCCGCGATAGTCTTCTCGTCGAGGTTGAGTCGCTCGCCTCCGCTGGTGACGTTCCTCACTCCTCCGCGCAAGTGATAGCGACCGGTGAGGAACTCCGCGCGCGTGGGACTGCACACAGGCTGCACATAAAAGTGCGAGAAGCTCGCTCCGTCCTTCGCGAGCGAATCGAG
Organism: Planctomycetia bacterium; assembly: GCA_022616395.1. Classification (GTDB taxonomy): domain Bacteria; phylum Planctomycetota; class Planctomycetia; order Gemmatales; family Gemmataceae; genus Gemmata. Next base: position 351 of record JAKEEV010000015.1, read on the forward strand.
ATTGGGCGTCTTCAGGTTGGTGTTGCCGTGGATGCTCAGATCGCCCCACCCCTGATCGTCGGTGAGAATCACGACGACGTTCGGTTTCTCAGCCGCGACGGCCGACATCCCAACGAACGGCAGCAGAAGAAGTGCAATGAATCGCGTCATGTGTGGCCTCTACTTCCGTATTGAATCACCGACTTGCTTGAGGAATTCGCCGATTGTTTCATCCGTAATCTTGCGGTCGGCCTGATCGAGTCCGAGGCGAACGATTACCATCTGCGTTTCGGGAATCACGAACAGCAGGTTGTTGTTGTGGCCGAGAGCCGCGAATGTGCGGTCGGTTGCGCCGGGCCACTTTCGCTTGCCGTCGGGCTTCTCTCCGTTGACCCACCAGTTGAAGCCGTAGCAGCCAGAGCCAGCGATGTTGCTTTTCGGGAAGCCATCCGGCAACTTTGCGGACACTTGCACCACGCAGGCTTGCTCGATCCACGACTTGCTGATGAGTTGCTTCCCGTTCCACTTCCCTTCGTTCAGGAACAAATGGCCGAAGCGAGCGAGTTCGCGCGCCGAAATCTGAACGTGCCCGCCCGCGTTGCCCGATCCGCTATTCACCTTGAGCTTCACGCCCTCAGGAGCTTTGCGTTGGCCCCACTTCCACTTCTCCGCGTTCGCACCAATCGGGTCCATGATCCGTCGCTTCAAGAGAGCTTCAAGCGGTTCCTCCGCGATCTTCGTGAGCACCAGGCCGAACTCGTTCATCGCGGAGTCCCAGTACGCGTACTTCTCGCCCGGCTTGAACAGCGGCTCCATTGGGATGAATGGCGTGCTGCTCGGTCCGTGCAGATAGCTGCCCGGCGGCTTGTCGTCTCCGGCCGCGCGATAGCCGGAAGTCATCGTCGTGAAGTGTCGGAGCTTCACATCGGGGTAAAGCGTCTTCAGTTCTGGGACGACCTCCGCGGCCTTCGTGTCAAGGGTGCATTTCTTGTCGTCGATGAGCAGACCGAACACGGTGCTTGTGAACGATTTGGTACACGACCAGATGCCGTGAACTTTATCGATGTCGTCTCCGTGCCAGACAATCCGCCCGCGACGCACGATAACCAGTTCCTTCACGCCGTCCTTCCCCGCGTTCTTCTTCAAGTATTCGACCGCCGCGGCGAGCTTCGCGGGGTCGATGCCCTCATCTTGCGGCTTCGCAACGGCCCAGCCCTTGCCGGGGAAGTGCATGACCGGTTCCGGCTGCGCTAACGCGGACAGCGGTGAACCCACGAGGATCACCAGAAGGGCAACGAGAGCTGCAAGAAGCGTGTGCATGTCTTTCTCCTCGGCTTCACTTCGTTTTGAACTCGCGTTCGTACACAACCTTCCCATTCACGTCGTGATGGCGGAATGTGATGCCCTTCGCGTTCACCGAGACCGAGAGGAAGCCGCCTTTTACTCGATGGAAGCGGTGGTAGTCTTTCTTCTCACCCGGAGAGCCGCCCGCGTGCTGGTCGCTCGCGGCTCCGATGGAGAACTCGTTGAGTCCGGTCTCCGGGTGGACCGAATGATACTGCCAGTGGCGGTCTCCGCAGATGGTGAAGCAGTTGTGAGGCAAGTTCTTCTTCAAGAACGCGCGGATCTCGTCTCCTTCGTGCTTGAACCCTTCGTTCGCGTGGTTGTCGCGCTTGTTCGGGCGATCCGGGCCGACGATCGGCGTTGGCGAGATAATCACCTTCCACAGCGCATCGCTTTCCTTGAGCGTGCGGAACATCCACGCCTTCTGTTCCTTCCCCCAGATGGTTTTCTCCGGGCCGTCCTTCATGGAGTTCGGCGAACGGAAGTCGCGGCCATCGGTCAACCACACTTGCACGAACTTCCCCCAGCGGAACGTGCGGTAAATCGTCTCGCTCATCGGCACTTGCTGACGAAAGATGCGCAATCCCTCCTCGAACGTCAGCTCGCCCTGCTTTTGTCCCGCCCACGAATCGTTCTTCAAGGTGTCGTGATCGTCCTTCTCCCAGTAGCTCGCGAGTTGGCGCAATAACTCGATGTGTCGCGGAAGGCTGTACATTCGCTGCCAGTGGTAGCGGGCGAGTGCCGGAGTGCGCGCGACTGGTTGTTCGCTGTCGTAGTACACATTGTCGCCGGTGAACGCGACGAATCTCGGCGCGAGTTTGCCAATCGCTGGATAGATGTGGAACCCGTCGGCGTGGTCAAGATCAGCGAACATCTGACAGGTGATTACCGCGAAGGTAACTTCCGCCTCCGCGTCTGGCTTCGGAGCGGTGCGGAATGTGCCTGTCAGCGGGGCATGAGGAGTCTTGTCGGGGTTCGTTGTCTCGACCGCGAAGTGAATGACCGTGTCAGAAGGCAATTCCTTGAGCGCGAACTGATGCGAGAAGTCGGTTTTCTCCGTCACTTCGATCCAGTCAGTTGATTTTGCATCGGAAAGGTCTGGCTTGGTGCCGTATCTCACCCGAATGCGGCCAGCAGCGCCGGGACAAGCGCCCAAGAGCTTCGGTACTTCGCTTGCGGTCGGTGATTGATCCTCCTTGCCCGGCCGGCCGACTACCTTCGGCCCGTCGGCGTTGCGGGTCGCCTTGGCGGTGAGTCGAGTCCAGATAATGGCCGAGCTATCAGTCACTTCCCCGACCTTCACTCCACTCGCCTGACGCGACTGGAGTTTATCCTCTGCACCAACAGCGGAAGTCGCGGCGAGAGTCGCGCTGGTTGCCAGGAATCCTCGGCGGGAGAGTGGGGCTGAGTTGTTCATGCCGTTCCCTTTCATTCCGGTGCGGCAGCCTGTGGATTTACTCCAAATCAACAGGTGTTGCACGTGAATTGCTGGCGTTTCCTGGATAGCGATACTGATTGCCTGTTTAGTATTAGCGTGAAGACCGAGCAACGATCGCGACGGTCGAGTGAACGCCGACGTGTGCGTATTCTCTACTCGCCCTCTTGCCAGGACAACAGGCATCGGGGATATTGCGGAGGGGAGCCAGAGGCTCCCGAAGTTGAAGCGGCTCTCAGGATAGGTTCGCTCATCTTCTCAGCCCGGACTCCAGTTCTATTCGGGCCGAGGGAGCCAACAGCGCCAGTTTCGTTGCGGCCCAAGCGGCCAGCGCCCACTTTAACCAAGCATCTCATTGCGTTTGATCTGGAGCCGGACCGATCTTTTCGATCCGGCACACCGAAAGGAGGGTCTCGATGGCTCTCACCAGTACCCGGTTCACGGACCAAAAAGCCCCCTGCGGACAAACCGTGGACGCCGAACACTTCCAGGACCAGGACGAAGAGTGCCTGGTCAGCGATGAATGGTTCTATGCCTGCGGCTGTCGGGTGATTCACCACGAGTACCACGACGGCACTGTTTCCTGCCGAGTGACCCGCCACGACGGCAAGGTTCTCACCGACGAACTGGAAGCCGAACACGAACATCACTCGTGAACCACAGGTCAGAGGTCAGAGGACAGAAGACAGAAGACAGCAGGAGAGCAGAAACCAGTGAAAACCAAGCCCTGTTCTGTTCTCTGATTTCTGTCCTCTGTCCTCTGATCTCTGCCCTCTGCCCTCTGACCTCTGTCCTCTGTCCTCTGCTCTCTGTTCTCTGATCTCTGTTCTCTGATCTCTGTCCTCTGATCTCTGGGTTTCCTGTGACTCCTTCCCACGACGTAGTTCTGGTCGGCGGCGGTGGTGCAGGTCTGCGCGCGGCCATTGCTATCGGGGAGACTAACCCGCGGCTCCGAGTGGCCGTGGTCTCGAAAGTCTACCCGATGCGCAGCCACACGGTGTCTGCCGAAGGCGGTGCAGCGGCCGTCATTCGGCCAGATGATAGCCTCGACGAACACGCTTACGACACCATCTCCGGCGGCGACTGGCTCTGCGATCAGGACGCGGTCGAAGCGTTTGTGAAGGAATCGCCCGAGGAGATGCTTCGTCTGGAACACTGGGGTTGCCCGTGGAGCCGCGAACCGGATGGCCGGATCGCGGTGCGCCCGTTCGGTGGCATGAAGCGAATGCGGACATGGTTCGCTGCGGACAAGACCGGCTTCCACATGCTCCACACGCTCTTTCAAACCTCGCTGAAGTACACCAGTGTCCAGCGCTATGACGAATGGTTCGTGACGAAACTCCTGGTGGCTGATGGTCGGGTGCAGGGCGTAGTTGCCATCGAGTTGATGTCGGGGAAGATCGAGACGATTGCCGCGAAGGCGGTCATCCTTTGCACGGGCGGGTGCGGGCGAGTATTCCCATTCACCACCAACGCGAACATCAAGAACGGTGACGGCATGGCTCTGGCTTATCAAGCCGGAGCGCCACTGAAGGACATGGAGTTCGTCCAGTATCACCCAACGGGTCTGCCGTTCACCGGGATTCTGATTACCGAAGCGGCCCGCTCGGAGGGCGGCTATCTCATCAACAAGGACGGCTATCGCTATTTGCAAGACTACAACCTCGGCAAGCCGGAGCCGAAGCCCGTCTTCCGAAGCATGGAACTCGGCCCGCGCGACCGGCTCTCGCAGGCGTTCATCAAGGAACACGAGAAGGGCCGGACCATCGAGACGCCTTACGGGGCAGTGGTTCACCTCGACCTCCGACACCTCGGCGAGAAGCTCATCAACGCCAAGATTCCGTTCGTTCGCGAGCTGTGCCTGAAGTACCAGAACATCGACCCGGTGCGGGAACTGATCCCGGTGCGCCCGGTGGTTCACTACATGATGGGCGGCGTCCACACGGACATTAATGGAGCAACTCCGCTCGCCGGACTTTATGCCGCGGGGGAAGTCGCGTGCGTGAGCATGAACGGGGCGAACCGGCTCGGCTCGAACTCGCTTCCTGAGTTGCTTGTCTTCGGAGCCAGAGCCGGTCGAGCCGCGGCCGAGTTCGCCTCCCGCCAGCCCGAATTCAACCCCGCGATCCTCGCGCAGGCCGAGGACGAGCGGCGACGACTGGAGCGAGCATTCCTTCAGAACACCGGTGGTCGGGAACGGATCGTGACGATTCGAGACGAGATGCAGAAGACGATGGAAGAAAGCGCGGGCATCTATCGCTCTGGAGATTCGCTCATGCGAGCAGTCGAGAAGCTCCGCGAACTCCAGAACCGGTTCCGGTCCGTTGCTCTGGACGACCACAGCCGGACATACAACACGGAATTAACTTCCGCCGTCGAACTGGGCTTCATGCTCGATGTGGCCGAGAGCATCGTCCACTCCGCGCTGCGCCGGGAAGAGTCCCGCGGCGCTCACCAGCGAACCGACTTCCCCGCCCGAGACGATCAGCGATACCTGACACACTCGCTCGCCTACCGCAATCTCGACGGCTCGTGTCGCATCGAATACGTGCCCGTGACGATCACGCGCTGGCCGCCCGCCGAACGGGTGTATGGGAAGTGAGGAGTGATCAGTTATCAGTGATCAGTCACCGATCATCCGCGAAGTGGAAACTTGATAACTGATAACTGATCACTGATGACTGATGACTGATCACTGATCTCCGGGAGGCACTCATGCCTGACCGCATCAGCCTGCAAGTTCTCCGCTACCGTCCGGAGCAAGAAGCCGAGCCGACGGTGCAGGAGTTTGAGGTTCCCTGTCACAAAGACTGGGTGGTGCTTGATGGTCTGAATTACATCAAGGACCGACTTGACGGGAGCCTGACGTATCGCTGGTCGTGTCGGATGGGCATTTGCGGCAGTTGCGGGATGACCGTCAACGGCGAACCGAAGTTGACCTGTGCCACCTTCCTGAGTGAGTACGCTCCTGGTCCGGTGCAGGTGGCTCCGCTACGCAACTTCCCGATCATTCGCGATCTGGTGATCGAGATGGGTGACTTCATGCGGAAGCTCCCGGAGGTCAAGCCCTGGATTATCCGCAAGGAGGAAAAGCCGCTGGCCGAAGGGGAATACTTGCAAACGCCGGAGCAACTCGACGACTACAAGCAGTTCAGCATGTGTATCAACTGCATGCTCTGCTACGCGGCCTGCCCGGTGGTCGGCCTGGATTCGCATTTCCTCGGCCCGGCCGCCATCGCTCTGGCTCAGCGGTACAACCTCGACTCACGCGACCAGGGAGCAGCCGAGCGGCTGGAAGTGTTGTCCCAACACGAGGGGATTTGGGGCTGCACGTTCGTGGGCGAATGCACCAAGGTCTGCCCGAAGAACGTCGATCCGGCCGGAGCTATCCAGCGATACAAGTTGAAGGCGACAATCGAGTGGCTGAAGTCGTTCTTCATGCCACGCGGAGCGCGGTGAATTGGGATCAGTGATCAGTTACCAGTGAACAGTAATCAGTGACCAGTAATCAGTCATCAGTTATCAGTCTGCTTTTTTCCGACAACTGATAACTGATTACTGTTCACTGATTACTGCTGATTGACGGGGCAGCAATGAACCAGCAACCCAACTACACGGAGCATCATCCGAGATGGTATCGGACCCGCGTCTCCACCTACTGGTGGTTGGAGAAGCCAGCGTACTTTCTCTTCATCCTTCGCGAACTGAGCAGCGTGTTTGTCGCGTGGTTCGTCGTGTTCCTGCTGATGCTCGTCGCCGCGGTGACCGGAGGAGCGGAGAGTTATCGGCAGTTTTTGGCCTGGGCCGCGCGGCCAGGCGTGGTTGCGCTCAATGTCGTGAGCTTGCTCTTTGTTCTTCTCCACACGATCACGTGGTTCAATCTGGCTCCGCAGGCGATGGCGGTCCGGTTTCGCGGAAAACGAGTGCCGGGAATCTGGATCGCCGGCTCGAACTACGCGGCGTGGGTGATCGTGTCGGGTGTGGTGCTGTGGCTAATCGTACAGTGATGCCGAAAGGCGTTGAGCAAGCCAGGCGACCAATCGAGCCGCTGGCTGCTGGAGGAACTCAGTGATGCCGAAAGGCGTTGAACACAAACGACCAATCGAGCCGCTGTTGTGGTTGCTCTTCAGTGCCGGTGGAGTGCTGGCGGCTCTATTCGTTCCGGTGTTGCTGTTCCTGTTTGGGTTGGCGTTTCCGCTGGGGTGGCTCCCCGCTCCCAGTCACTCGCACATGCTGGCACTCTTTGGGCATCCCATCACGCGCATCGTTCTCTTTGTCTTGTGCGTGCTGTCGCTGTTCTTCTGGGCTCACCGATTCCGCTACACCCTCTACGATGGGCTTCAGATCAAGCACCTCAACGAGGTGATCAACGTGCTCTGTTATGGCGGCGCGATCGTCGGTTCGATTGTGGCAGGATACATCCTCTGGCAGGTGCCCCACTGAGCATTTCGACAACGCATTAGAGACACAGAGGGTCATTCAGGTCGCAGCCAAGCACCCTCAGCGCTCCGCGAAGCGGAATGCCCAGCCAGTCGGGGCGATGGGTCAGTTCCAGGTCGATTTCTTGAAGCGCCTTTTCCAGTATCAACAGTTCCAGGAACATGCTCAGGTGTTCCTCGGAGGAAGGTAACAGTCCCGTTCCGATCATCGCGGAGATATACTCGGTCACATACTCGTGAGCCACCCGGTTGTACCACGCGGTCGCCCACCCACCAACGACCCCGCGGTCCTCGACGCGGATCAACCCCGGCGAACGCCCGCGACTACTGGCCAGTCCGAAGAACACGCTTTGAACGGCGTAATCGAATGAGCGAACCATTGCGGCCACGTCTCGCAGTGAGGATCGCTTGAGCCGTCGTTCGCCGATCGGTCGAGCCGGTTCGCCTTCAAAGTCGATGACCACGAACTCCTTGCCGGTGTAGAGCAACTGGCCGAGATGGTAGTCACTGTGACAGCGAATGCGAAAGCCGCCCAGCGCTGGGTCGAGCACCGCGCGAAACCGTTTGAGAATGTCTGTCTGAGCGGAGATGAGTTGCTCCGCAAGCGGTTGGATGTCAGGAGGGATCGTATTGCGTTCGCGTGCCAGACGGTGACTCAGTCTCCCGATCAGGTTTCGCATCGACTGGTAGAGGGAGCGCTGATAGAGCTTCCCGAACGGTTCGGGGGTGAAGGCCGGGTCTTTCACGCGAGCAAGAGCTGAGTGCAATTCCGCAGTTCGGCGGGCAATTGACCGAACCGTTTCGAGATAATTGCCGATCAGTTCGTGCCACGCGGCTGAAGGTCCGTTCTCGTTTGAACCGATCAGTGGCATTCCAGACGGAGGGGCCGGCGGGTGTTCACGCGAAAGAGCCGCGACACGCTCAAAGTATGAACTGAGTTGGTCGAGCGTGTACTGCCAGCCCGTCCCCTGGTTCGGGATAAACTTGTGGAGTATGCCAAGAGTCGATGACTCGGCTCCTCGTCTGCGATACTCAACATATCCGGCGACTGGAGCGATACCCGCGAACCCGGCTCTGGTGAGCGCCCGGCCGATTTCCAGATCCGGGTTGACACCATCTTCGACCCGACGGAATGACTTGTAGATGAACAATTCGTCGTAAACAACCGCCGTGTTATCCCGGTCGCTGCGTCTGAGCGCGAGCGGTAGCTCACTCGTTGAGGGTATCGGTTCAGTGCTCGCCAGCGACACCGCGACCAGTTCGTGGTCGGCCACACCCGCGACCTTTCCGCTGAGGATCGCATTCAACACCGCGCGAGCACACGCCGGGACCGCCAGAGCCTGGCAGAGGACGCCTGGAGTTGGCCCACCGACCACGGCGAATCCGAACTCTTCGACTGGTCCCAGGAGTCGCGGTAACTCCGTCTCGGGAACGAGCGTCAGCGGAATCGAGACCTTCTCTGGAGTGCCCGTGCGGAACTCCAGACGCGCGATCAGGAACCACACTTCCGTCTCCCCGGTGGTGACGGGAAACACGTCGAGCAAGCGAGCCGCGGAGATCGTTCCACGACCCGGTGCGATTTTCCGGCGCCGAAGAAAGGTCGGGATCAGGGCTTCGAGGTCATCCCAGTTGTGCCGCTCGAAGTGGGAAGCCAGCGGGCGGTTGACGGGCAACCAGGGAAGCAAGTTGATGTCGGTCGTCGAACCGGTCGTGGGAGCGGGGCCACCTGGGGGCGCGGGCTTGAGGACGAACCAGTAGAACGCGTGAGGTGAGAGAGTCAGCAAGTAAGGTAACTCGCCTATTTTCGGAAACGGAGTTCGTCCGAACACCTCTTCTGGCACAACCTCGGCGTACTCGCGCAAGTCGAGTTCCACGAACTGAACGAAACGAGACAGGTTCGCCACCACGAGGATCCGCTTGTCCTGATATTCGCGAATGAACGCCAGTACCTTCGAGTTGTCCGGGCGCAAAAAGCGGATCGTTCCGCGCCCGAATGCCTTGAACTGCTTCCGCAGCGAGATGAGCCGCTTCATCCACCACAGGAGCGAACTGGGGTTGTTCTGCTGGGCCTCGACGTTCACCGCCTCGTAGTGGTATTCGGGATCGATAATGATCGGCAGGAAGAGTTTCTGGGGGTTGGCTCGGCTAAAGCCCGCGTTGCGATCCGCGCTCCACTGCATGGGAGTGCGCACGCCGTTGCGGTCGCCGAGATAAATGTTGTCTCCCATCCCGATCTCGTCTCCGTAATAGACAACCGGAGTGCCGGGAAGCGAGAAGAGCAGGGCGTTCATCAATTCGATTCGCCGACGGTCGTTCTTCAAAAGAGGAGCAAGTCGGTGACGGATGCCGAGGTTGATTCGGGCCTGCCGATCCTGTGTGTAGGCCCGGTACATGTAGTCGCGTTCTTCGTCCGTGACCATCTCCAACGTCAGTTCATCGTGATTCCGCAGAAAGAGACACCACTGGCAATTGTCCGGGATCTGCGGAGTCTGATCGAGGATGTCCAGAATGGGGAAGCGGTCTTCCTGGTGCAGAGCCATGAACAAGCGGGGCATCACCGGGAAGTGAAAGCACATGTGGCACTCGTCCCCGTTGCCGAAGTACGTGACGGCTTCCTCCGGCCACTGATTGGCTTCCGCCACGAACATGCGATCCGGGAATCGTTTCTCCACCTGCGCTCGAAGCGCTTTGAGGAACCCGTGAGTCTCCGGCAGGTTCTCGCAGTTAGTCCCCTCGCGCTCGTAGAGGTAAGGAACCGCGTCCAGCCGCATTCCGTCCACGCCAAGTTCAAACCAGAAATCCACAACCGGAAAGATCGCGTTCCACACCGCGGGGTTATCGTAGTTCAGGTCTGGCTGGTGGTTGTAGAAACGGTGCCAGTAGTATTGCTTGGCGACCGGATCCCAGGACCAGTTCGATGGCTCGAAGTCCTTGAAGATAATCCGGGCGTCCGCGTACTTGTCGGGAGTGTCGCTCCAGACATAGAAGTCGCGTTCCGGGCTGCCTTTCGGAGACAACCGGGCGCGCTGGAACCACGGGTGCTGGTCGGACGTGTGGTTGATGACCAGCTCCGTGATGACTCGGATTCCGCGTCGGTGAGCTTCAGTCAGGAACTCTTTGAAGTCCTCCAGCTTGCCGTATTGCGGATGAATGCTGGTGTAATCGGAGATGTCGTACCCATCGTCCTTGAGTGGTGATGGGTAGAACGGAAGAATCCAGATGGCTGTCACGCCGAGGTCTTCCAGATAGTCCAGCTTGCGGGTCAGTCCGCGAAAGTCGCCAAAACCATCGCCGATGCTGTCGTGGAAGGCGCGGACATGTACCTCGTAGATCACCGCGTCCTTGTACCATCTCGGATCCGTCGTGGGCATGGGAGTGTCCTACCTCGAAGCTCCAGGAGCGCAGAGTATATCTTGCGGCCGGGCAGGGAAGGTGGGCGAATAATGGGTTGACTCTGCCCGAAGTGAGCGCGGTTCCGTTTGAAGTTCTACTCAGGGAAGTTAAGTATCCAGTCGGAGTGTCCAATGTCCAGTCCCGCCTTGCTCAACCGATCCTCTGGAATCTTACTCCACCTGACGAGCTTGCCGGGTCCATTCGGCATCGGCGATCTGGGACCGATGGCGTTCCGCTGGGTTGACACGCTCGCGCGAGCCGGTCAGGGCTGGTGGCAAGTGCTTCCGGTCGGTCCCACTGGTTTTGGCGACTCACCGTATCAATCCCCTTCCACATTCGCAGGCAACCCGAACCTGATTAACCCCGAAGCACTCATCACGGACGGTCTGGCCGGCGTGACCGATGTCGCGGAGGGTGAGTTGCCGAGTGGCCCCATTGATTACCCCGCGGTGATTCGGACCAAGCGGCAACTTCTCTCGACTGCCTTCGAGCGGTTCCGGGCAGGAAGTTCAGTGGCACTTCGCGTGCCATTCCAGCGCTTTTGCGAACAGGAAGCCGATTGGATGGATGACTTCGCTCTGTTTGCCGCGATCAAGGATCATTTCGGAGGACTGCCGTGGTGGGAGTGGAGCAAACCGCTGGCTCACCGGGAGCCGGACGCATTGCGAACCATTTCGGAGAAACTCTCTGACGAGATTGAAGCTCAACGGTTCGGGCAGTTTTTGTTCTTCC
>JAKEEV010001084.1 GCA_022616395.1 Planctomycetia bacterium
CTCGCTTCTGATCGTGGACACCGGAGGCTGGTACAAGCTCTGCTGCCCGACCTCGCAACTCGTGAAGCCGGACGTGACGGGCGCAATCTATCGCGTGAAGAAAGTGGGCGCTCACAAGATCGAAGACCCACGCGGACTGAAGATCGACTGGGCAAAGACGAAGCCGAAAGAGTTGGCGAAGTTACTCGGCGACCCGCGGCCAGTGGTACGATGGTTGGCGGTCGATGCACTGGCCCGACGCACACCAGAGAATGAAGAAGCCGTTATGGCCGCGTTCCGAACCGGTTCCGAACTTACCCAACTACACGCAGTCTGGGTCGCGAGTCGGTGGAACGACCCACTTCTCCTGCGGAGTATTTTCTTTGATCTGAACAGATTAACAACGAGTGAAACGGTCGAAGTCGCTCTTTGGCACGTCGCTCGGATGACAAAGCGGGATCGCGAAAGCCGTCTCAATGAGGTAGCCCGACTATGGATAAGACTGGCTGCCACTCAGCCTCGCCTGCGCCGCACGATTGCGGCAGCTTTCGGGCAGTTCGGGAACCGGGAAGACATTCCGCGCCTCATAAGCGAACTCTCTGACGAAACGAATGACCGCGCGCTCGACCACGCTCTTACCTACGCGCTCATCGAGATCGGAGACGCAAAAGAAATCGCGAAGGGGTTGGAGCACAAGTCGCCTCGCGTGCGCCGAGCGTGTCTAGCGGCTCTGTCGAACATTCCCAACAGCGGGCTGGAAGCGAAAATGGTGTTGGCAGAACTCGACTCGAAGGATGTTGCACTACGCGAAACGGCGTGGTGGATCGCTGGGCGGCATCCGCAATGGGGAGACCAGCTCGCGGGCTACTTCAAGGACAAACTGAAGCTCGCTGACAAGCTGAAGCCCGAAGAACGCGACGAACTTTCCGCGCGGTTGGTGAAGTTCGCTTCCAATGCGGCCGTACAGAAGTTGCTTGGCGAGTCGCTCGCGGGCGCAAAACCGGACGCGGCGCGGTTCGTGTTGGGTGTGATGGCTCGTTCCGGGTTGAAGACACTGCCGGAGCCGTGGCGCGATGGACTTCTCGCGATCGCGC
>JAKEEV010001085.1 GCA_022616395.1 Planctomycetia bacterium
GAGCAATTCCAGCATCTCGCGCTGCGTCCACACGTGGAAGTGGATGCTTGTTGCGTTTCCCATCAACTCATCAGCCCGGCGTTGAACCGCTTCATCACCTTCGCACTTCTCGACCAGTCTTGCGAACTCCTCGAAGTGTCCGCGGCGTGTCCACTGTGGGCCGTTCAGGTGATCCGCGAGCAGGTGAGCGAGCGGCGTGATGGGCCGGTCGCGGTCGAACGTGTAGCGCTTGTCTGGAAGCCCCAGGAACACCACTCCACCGAAACGTAGCACGCGGAAGAACGCCTTCAGTGTGCCGATGGGGTCTTCCGTGTGTTCCAGGAAGTGATTCGCAATGACGAAGTCTTGCGATTCATCCGGCACGCTCGCGAGCGTCTCGCCATCGTCCACCACATCCACCGGGACGAGCGTTTGGTCCGCGAGGTTCAGGTAGTGCTTCCGCAACTCGCTGACTGGCAGCCGATCAACGTACCGTGCGATTGCTCCGCGCGGCAATGGCAGTGGTGCATGTAGCGCGCCGATTTCCAGCCCTTCACCGCGAAGGTACTGCTTCGCCAATCTCGCGCGCACGTTAAAGATCGGCCGCCCGAACACGCTCCGCTTCAACGTCCGCCACACGCGACTTACACTCGTCGCCATGCGTATCCTCCATGACTTCAAAGTAGTAGGCACACTCCGTGTGCCGTTCTTCTTTCAAAAGGCAACGGCACACGGAGTGTGCCTACTACTTTGCCTACGCCGGGCCTCCCTCGAGCGCGGTCGTCAGCCCCTGGGCCATCTTGATGTCGGTGCCGTGGTTGACGGTCCACGCGGTCTTGTGCGTGACGGCTTCGATAAGCCCCGCGGCGGATGGATGGCCGTTGCCGCTCTTCTTCACTCCGCCAAACGGCAGGTGAACTTCCGCTCCGATGCACGGCAAGTTCACATAGCCCATCCCATACTCGCACTCCTCGCGGAAAAACCTCATCCGCCGATAGCTCTCGGTGATGACCGCCAACGATAGCCCGTATTCGGTGTCGTTGTAAATCCGAACCGCGTCCTCGTCGGTTTTGAATGGCACAAGAGCCACGTGCGGCCCGAAGACTTCCTCGCGCAACACGCGAGCGCCTTTCCCGTCCATCTGGTAGACGAACGGAGACAGGAAGCAGCCCTTCGCGCCCGCGACAGGCTGAATCTCGCTCCCTTCCACCAGCACCTTCGCGCCTTCTTTCTTCGCCAGCGCGTTGTAGTCGAGCACCTTCTTCGCGGCGTTCTCGTGAATGAGCGGACCGGCGAAGTTCTTCGCATCGAGCGGATCGCCGAACTTCAATCGCTTCGCGGTCTCGGCGAACGCCTTCGCGTAGCGATCCATCAGTGCTTCGTGAACGATGATCCGGCTCGCGGAGACACACCGCTGACCGGTCGTTTTGAATGCGGAGAGAATGCCCGCGTTCACCGCCAGATCGAATCGCGCATCTTCACACACAATCACCGCGTTCTTACCGCCCATTTCCGCAGCAACAATGCGTTCCGGCATGCTGGCGGAAATCTCCTGAATGCGTTTCCCCACTTCGTAGCTGCCGGTGAAACACACCACGTTCACATCGGGGTTCTTCACGAGTGCTTCTCCAGTTTCGCCCGCTCCTTGAACGAGATTCACGGTGCCCGCGGGGAAGCCAGCCTCCGCGAACAGTTCCACGAGCTTCTGCCCAATGGCCGGCGTGTCCTCACTCGGCTTGAACACACACGTGTTGCCTTCCAACAAGCTCGGCCCGAGCATCCACAAGGGAACCGCAAACGGAAAGTTCCACGGAGTGATGACCGCGACGACTCCCCACGGCTTGCGCCGAACGAACGCATCCTTCTCCGCGATCTCCGAAGCGATCACCTCGCCGTAAATGCCCTGCCGACCGGTGCCGAACACGTACTGCACCATGTGTAAGCCTTCGACCACTTCGGCCCGGCATTCGGTGATGTTCTTGCCGCATTCGCGGGCCATGAGCACCGCGAGCGCATCGGTATCGCGCTTGATAAGCTGAGCGAGTCTGTCGAAGCACTCGGCACGCAGAATGCGGCTTGTGCGCCTCCACGCGGGGAACGCAGATCGCGCGGAAGCGACCGCGGCGTCTACCTCTTTGGGCGTTGCCTTCGGGAACGTACCCACAACTTCCGCGAGATTCGCTGGACTTTTGCTGGCGAAATCCTCGCGGGCGCTTAACCACTCGCCGCCGACAAACAAGCGGCCGGAAACGGGAGAGAGGGTGTTTGTACTCATTGCTCGCCTCCTGGATGTGTCGCTGCCGCATTCTACGCCCGATTTTCAGAGCCGGAAGCGTCAGCGACGGAAATTGAAAACCCCGTCGCTAACGCTTCCGGCTCTGAAGGCCCGTCGCTAACGCTTCCGGCTC
>JAKEEV010001086.1 GCA_022616395.1 Planctomycetia bacterium
CAAAATTCCATGTTCCGCAATGAGCGCGCACCAGCCCGCAACGGCAGCACAACCGCCAGCACGCCGAGAATCAGACCAACCGGAATGCCCACATACACCCACGGATTGATTCTTGCAACTCCACCTGTCGCGCCCTTCGCCAACTCCGCGACGTGGAAGGGAACCACCATCGCACCGACCACAGCGATAAGAAATGCCAATCCCACCACCATGTTCACGGTGCCGCCAAAGCCGACCACGATCTTTGACGGATCCGTTTCGCGGAACGTCGGCAGATAAGCTCCGAGGCCCACGTTGAGAGCGCTCAGCCCCACAGCGATCACGGCCACCGTGAGAGCGTGGAGCAAAAGCCCTTCCCACGGCAAGCCCAGAAGCGCATCGCTGGTGAGGATGAGCGATTCCGCGACCACCAGCGAACCGGTAGCAGCGAACGCGAACTTCCCCCACAAGATTTGATCCCGGCTCACCGGAGTTAATCCCAAAATCCAGAACTTCCTCCCTTCGAGCGAGATCAGCGGGAACACAAAGCGACTCAGTCCGGCACAGAGCAAGATCGCGGTGCCGCTGAGGTTCATCAGGCTGATCGCGTACTTGTCCATCACCTTGAAATCGCCGGAGTAATACTGACGGAAGTTGCTCGCGCCCAGCAGCATGAGCAACCCGAAGATGGTGAGCACCGCCCACTGAGTCGGATCGCGCCTAAACGTGCGGAAGTCCTTCACGACCAGCACGCGAGTTCGCTTGTCGAGATACCACACCAGAGATTCCATGAGCCGATCAAACACGCTGGTGCCGTAAATCTTCTTTCCGCGACCAAACGCCGAGATGCGGTCGTAAGCGGAGCGATAGACGCGCTTGGCGATCCACGCGGCCAGCACAAAGACGAGCAAGCCGTTGCTCCACACTTGAGCCAGCGGAATCAGCGCGCCCGCGAAGTCTCCACGAGCCGCGGCCATCACTCCGCGCGTCATCCAGTGACTGGGAGCGATTCCACTGCGCAGCAAATCAAACTGCCCAATGAGGTCGTCCAACTCGCGACCGCTACTGACGAGCGACTGCCGAATTCCCATTCCGATGCGATACAACCAGAACGCGCCCAGAGCCGCGACCACCAGCCCGACCAGAATCAAGAACTGCTTGCGGTTTCGCGGCATATAGCGAACGAGGAGCAAACACCCCGCCGCGGACACCGAGCCGGGCAGGATCACGTAGCCGAGCAAGTACACCGGCAAGAGCGCGTAGAAGTACCACGGCACGCCGGACATGAGGCCATACGCAACGAAGATCGGCACGCCGAGGATGACAAAGCCCCACGAACTGAACGCAACGGCCGACTGGAACTTGGTGGCGAAAATGTGATCGGCGCGCGCTGGCGAGCAGAGCAAGAACCGCGCTTCGGGACTGGTAAAGAGACTCGCGTAGAGAATGATGCCGGTGGAGAAAATCAGCATCGTGCCGAGCGTGAAGAACAGCAGATCGAAGAGCGCTTCGACAATCGCTCCCTTGAACGGGATGTTGTTCACCGCGAGTTGATTGAACAGATACAGACTCACCGCGAACGTGAACACCGCGACGAAGATGCTCGTCCCGATCATGGTGAACAGCCTTACGCGACCGCTTTCCATCGCGACGCGCAGGCTATTGCGGAACAGGCGCGTCCGCAGCCTGCGAAATAGCGCGCTCTGATCGGCGACAGCGGGAATTTCAGCGCCCATGTTGGTTCCGCTCATGAATTCGCGGGGATCGGATACGGCATCGGCACATCAGTTGGAGCGCCGGGCACGCTCCGCCCAGACTTCGCCATCGCGTACGCGAGAATCTGGTCGTGGCTCAACTCGACGTGAAGCATCGCCTCGTCAGCGAACCACTGGTTCGGGCAGTAGAGCAGGTCCGAGATGTTCGCGTCGGGCAAGTTGACTTCTAGCCAGTCGAGGAAGTACGACTCGACTGCTTCCGATAACGCACCTGATTGCAGTGTTTCGAGTACGTCACGCAGTTCGGCGTAGGTGAGATCGGGAACGAACGGGGGTACGCCGAGCAACATCTCGCCGACGAAGGTCTCGATGTCAACCGCACCGTAGTAGGCACGGAATTCGGCCTGACGATACGGCCTGCCTGCGCGAGCGTTCCACCGAGCAAGGAGAGGGCCAACTTCGTCCTGACGGGCGTCCTCGATCTGTTTGCAGAGCGAGATGTACTCGCGGAACTCCTCGACCGAGGGGATTGTCGGGCGTAATCGTGTGGGAATCGGCATGGAACATTTCCTGAGCGAATGTGAATCATTACGCGGTCGCCGGTGCCGTCGCGGATTCTGCCGCGGCTTCTTCCGTGATCTTCATGAACAGATCTTCGAGGTTGCCGTCGCGATTCGCTTGCTTCCGCAGGTCGGTCATGGTTCCGCAGCCGAGTAATCGTCCGCGATCCAGGATGCCGATGCGGTCGGCCAGTTCCTGCGCGATGTCCAGCGTGTGAGTGCTGAGGAAGATCGTCATGCCCTCGCTCGCGAGCTTCCGCAGGAGTGTTTTCAACTCGCGAATGCTCTTGGGGTCCAGCCCGACGGTCGGCTCATCGGCGATGAGCAACTTCGGCTCGTGTACCAGAGCCGCGGCGAACACCGTTCGCTGGCGCATGCCGTGTGAATATCGTTCCGTGAGGTCGTCCACGAACTCTTCGAGATGGAACAACTCAATCACCTCTTCAATCTTCTCCGCGATCTTCGCTTGAGGCATCGCATACAAATCGGCCGTGAATTGCAGGAACTCGCGGCCGGTGAGTTTCTCGTAGAGGAACGGCTGATCGGGCACATAACTGACCAGCGCGCGGGCATGATCGCCTTGCGTGCGCAGATCGAACCCGCCGACCGCGACACTTCCGCTCGTGGGGAAGAGCAGTCCACAGAGCATCTTGATGGTTGTCGTCTTCCCGGCTCCGTTGGGTCCGAGGAAGGCGAACAACTCGCCCGGAGGCACGTGCAGCGACAAATCCTGCACCGCTACCTTCGGACCGTAGAGCTTCGTGACATTCTCGATTCGGATCATGGCAATCCTTTCGGACCCCCAACCCCCTCCCTGCAGGGAGGGGGAGTAAAACCCGGAGGGAGTTCGTCTACTGTGTGTTGGGCAGAGTTGATTGTGCAGTGATTCGCTCTGCGCAACTGGCTGCAATCTTTTGAAGGACCGTCTCTGTTTCGCCCGTGACTTCCTGGTTGCGGAATCGCATCACGAGCAAGCCCAGAGTCGTGAAGGCCGCATCGTGGGCTGTATCGTATTCAACTTGGTTGTCGTGAACCCCGCCATCGACTTCCACAACAACCCCTGCGGCGTGGCAGCAGAAATCCGCGATGAAGCCGTGAATGATTTGTTGTCGTCGGAAATGCAATCCACCGAGTCGATTCCCGCGCAATCTCGCCCAGAGGGTTCGCTCCTCGGGCGTCATCTCGCGGCGCAGTTCCCGCATGAGTTCAACTTTTGACGCTTCGACCTTCTGACCGGTGATGAGATGCGGAACAGGTGGTTGAACGAACGGACCCACCCCCCGACCCCCTCCCTGCAGGGAGGGGGAGAAAGAGGGCTTCCGTTTACGCTTGCGATTCTGCTGTTTCTTCGGGGACGAGGATGGGGGCGCGGTGACTTTCGGTTCCGTCGGAACCGGTCCCTCCTTCTGCTCTTCCTCCCCCTCCCTGCAGGGAGAGGGTTGGGGGGTGGGTTCTTTGTTTTTCATGCTTAATCCTCGCGCTCGAACATGAGACTTTCGCCCTTCTCGAATGCTTCCTGACGCAGCACCTTGCCATCCGAGACGCGAACCCACGTCCGTGCGATCGGCTCGGCGCGCCGATATTCGATCACCCAGCACGGCACCGATTGCCTCTGCCATTCCAAATCCTGCGGCGAACGGCCCACTTCCGCAATGAGTGCGTCTTTCGCTTTCTGCTCGGGTAAGCGAAGACCAACCTCGGCGAGCTTCTTACGGAACAATCCCATGACCGCGTCCTGAAGTGGATTCGATTCGTGAACAACCCACCGCTGCCCTCCGCGCACGTTACCAAGTCGATTCACAGGTTGAAGTGGATTGAGGGGCTGACCCGCGGGCACTGGCACCGGATCAAGTTTGCCCGCGAGTTTCAGGAAATCGCTCTTGATCTCACCGTGGCCGCTCAGAATGCCG
>JAKEEV010001087.1 GCA_022616395.1 Planctomycetia bacterium
GGAACCGCGACACGCGAGGTTGGTCCAGACCGTCGTCACCGGTGACCCGGCGCCGGCGAAAGCGGTGCTGGAACAGCCTTCCTCACGTTGAGTGCTCAGACAATCGCTCGGGTGACGCAACATCACCCTTGTGCAAAGCACAAGCTAAACACATCCGCGAGAACGAAGAAGAAACTAACCCGCGTTTGCGTCGCGGGCAAGGTCCGTTCACCGGAACAGCGCGAGCGAAGTGAGAATCGTCCGAGATACGCCCCATGCAAGCGGAATGCCTACCCACGCCCAGCGGAAGCTAAGCGTCAGCCAGTTCACTTGGCTCGGCGAGTGAACTTCAGCCGGGGGAGTTGTTGCTTCGCCTGGAGCGCTTGCAGTTGCTGTCTGAGCGAGTTCTTGCTTTCGCACAAGTAGATTGCACACGAAGCCGACCACGAGCAAGCAAGCCATCAGGTACATCGTCACTGTGTACGCGTCCGCCTTCGCCACTCCGCTCTTGATTTGATATTCGCGAATGCGGTTCACCAACACTGGACCCGCGATTCCCGCGAGCGACCACGCGGTCAGCAACCGGCCGTGGATCGCTCCCACCTGAGCCGTTCCAAACTGATCGCGCAAGTAAGCCGGAATGGTCGCAAATCCTCCTCCGTACATGGTCATGATGATCGCGGAGCAGATCACGAACAGCACGACATTTCCGAGTTGCCCGGTTTGCGGCGTGAGTGCGTAGAGGATCGCTCCGAGCGAGAAGAAGATCGCGTAGGTAGGCTTTCGCCCAATCACATCAGAAGTGGAAGACCACACGAACCGACCCACCATGTTGAACAGACTCAATAGCCCGACGAACCCGGCTGCCGCGGCCTCCGAGACACGCCCCGGAAACATTTCCTGAATCATCGGAGACGCCTGTTCAAGCAACCCAATGCCCGCGGTCACATTGAGCAACAATACACACCACAGGAACCAGAATTGAGGCGCGCGGATCGCTTCGTTGGGTGTTGCGCTCGCGAGAGTGGGAAGCGGCTTCTTGGTCGCGTGAGGTGGCTTCCAGCCGGGAGGAGGTAATCGCACGGTCAACACGCCGAACATCATGAAGCAGAAGTACACAATGCCCATCACCACAAATGTCTCCATCACACCCGTCGAAGTGGAAGAGCGAAAGTGCTTCATCAGGAAGTGGGACAGCGGAGCGCCGATCATCGCGCCACCGCCAAAGCCCATGATCGCCATTCCGGTTGCCATTCCCGGACGATCCGGGAACCACTTGATGAGCGTGGAGACCGGCGAGATGTAACCCAGACCAAGCCCGATTCCGCCAAGCACTCCATAGCCGAGATACACGAGCCAGATTTGATGCGCCCACACGCCGACAGCCGAGACAAGAAACCCGCCACCGAAGCACGCGGCCGATGCGAACATCGCCTTTCGCGGTCCGACACGTTCGAGCCACGAGCCGAACACTGCTGCTGAGAGTCCCAGAAACACAATCGCGATGCTGAACACCCAGGCGACATCGGGCTGAGTCCAGTCGCCGGACGCGGAATCCGAAATGCCGATGATTCGCGTCAGCGGAATCTTGAACACGCTGAATGCGTACGCCTGCCCAATGGCGAGGTGAATGGCGAGCGCCGCGGGCGGAATCAGCCATCGACTGTAACCCGGCCCCGCGACAATCCGCCGACGGTCGAGGAAACCCGGAGCTGAATCCGCGTTCGACATGAAGGAACCTCTCCGTGAGCGGCGCGGCGTTAGCCCGCCGGTCGGTTGATTTCGGAGCCGTGACCGTGAGGGAGCGATCTTGGGCTTTCGCTCCCTGACGGTCGCGGCTCCGAGAAGGCTCTACACCTACGAAGACGGAGCATAGCGAAACGTCCTCACTTGCGGTATCGTTCTCCTCATCCTTCCCTCTTCACCTCCGAGCGAGGTTACCGTGAAGCTCTTCCTCTCCCTCTTCGCGCCGGGTGTACTCGTCGCGTGTCTGTTCTCGCTTCCTTCGCCCGCGCCCGCGGCCGAGCCAGAATACGATCTGGTCATCCGCAACGGTCGCATCGTGGACGGCACCGGCAACCCGTGGTTCGTCGGCGATGTCGCGATCACGAAGGACAAGATTGTTGTCGTCGGGCGAATCCCTGAAGGAAAAGCCAAGCGCGTGATTGATGCGAAGGGGCTTGTCGTTGCTCCGGGCTTCATCGACATGCACTCGCACTCAGACGACTTGCTTCTCGAAGACGGCCACGCGCAGAGCAAGATTCGCCAGGGCGTGACGACAGAGGTTCTTGGTGAGGGGCGTTCGGCTGGGCCACTCAAGGGGCAGCTCACTGCGCGAAAGGTGAAGGCGCGCGGAAAGGAATTCACCTGGGACACACTCGGCGGGTATCTCGACACCATCGACAAGGCTGGCGTGAGCGTGAACGTCGTGTCTTATGTGGGACTGGACAACATTTGGGAATGCGTGATGGGCAAATCACACGACCGACCCACCGCCAAGCAACTCGACGAGATGAAGACCTTGCTCGACGAAGCCATGAAGGACGGAGCGTTCGGTCTGTCCTCGATGCTCATGATGCCTCCCGGTTCGCTCGCGACCACGGATGATCTCGTCGAACTCTGCAAGGTGGTGAAAAAGCACGGAGGCATTTTCTCTTCGCACATTCGCGATGAAGGGCTTGGCGTGTTCGATTCCGTGAAACAAGTCATCGAAGTTGCCGAGCGGGCTGGCGTGCCGCTGGACATCATTCACATCAAGATCGCCGATGAGAAGTTCTGGGGGAAGATGAAGGACGTGATCGAACTGATCGAAGCCGCCCGCAAACGCGGCGTGAACGTGCAAGCCAACGTGTATCCCTACACGCGCGGAAACAATAACCTCGCGACCATCATTCCGCCGTGGGCACATGAAGGCGGCCGAGTGAAGTTCCTCGCCCGACTCAACGACCCCAAAGTTCGCGAGCGACTGAAGAAGGAAATCAAGGAGGGCATTCCGGGCTGGTACAACCATTACACCGCGGTCGGCGGAGACTGGTCGCGCATGCTCATCAGTGGTCGCGGGCCTTACGAAGGCTTGACGATGGACCGCATCATCGCCGCGAAGCAAAAGGGAAAGAAGCCGCCTCCCGACCCGCTCGACATTCTCTTCGACTTGCTCATTGAGCAAGAAGGCTCGATCCCCACTGTCTACGCTCACCACGACGAGAAGGACATGAACCTCGCGATGCAACAGCCGTGGTGCTCCATCGGCTCCGATGGCTCTGCCTTCGCCATCAACGGGGCGCTGCGGCGTGGAAATCCTCACCCACGAAACTTCGGTACGTTCCCTCGCGTGCTCGGTGTGTATGTGCGCGAGCGCGGACTGCTGAAACTCGAAGACGCGGTGCGCAAGATGACCTCGCTCAACGCCGCGAAGCTCGGTATTCGCGACCGCGGGCAATTGCAAGCCGGTCACTTCGCGGATGTGACGATCTTCAACCCGGAAACAGTGATCGACAAGTCCACCTACACCGCTCCGTTCGCTTACAACGAGGGAATTGAGTTCGTGATCGTCAACGGTCAGGTGGTTCTGGGTCGCGACAAACACACCGGTGCATTCCCCGGCCGCGCTCTGCGCCGAACTCCGTGAGGTGGTGCTCGCGGGCTGCGTGGAGGTGTTCAACTCTTGTGCGCGAAGCTAAACTGAAAGGGAACATTCTTTCTCGACTTCGGTCGGGTCCGACGCTAAGCAGGTGGCCTGAGTTGCCTGTTGCTTTTCAACGAGCCGCGACCGCAAGGGAGCGGTTAGCGTTTCCCGCTCCCTTGCGGTCGCGGCTCGTTGAAAA
>JAKEEV010001088.1 GCA_022616395.1 Planctomycetia bacterium
ACTCACCACCCAGCCGGCTAACGCCGGCGGTTCGACGGGGCGTTGTCGAACCGCCGGCATCAGCCGGCTGGGTCAAGACCCAGAAAACTTGGTTACACCCTAATCAGAGCCGCGACCGTCTGGGAGCGGTTGCCTTTTCGCGCTCCCTGACGGTCGCGGCTCTGATTTCGGCCGCGATCCTCGCGATTACTTCTTCAAGCTCTTCAGATCCTCCACCACTTCGGTTTTCTTCGCGTCCGTTGCCACATCGAGCGGAGTCCGAGCCTGGACGGGAGGCAAAATCACTGGTGGAGTATTTGGGCCAGCTCCGGGAAGTGGGCCGCCCGGCAGTGGGGCTGTTTTCGCGTCCACCTTTGCTCCGGCTTTCACCAACATCTTCACCACATCCACGTTCCCGCGTTGGGCCGCGACATGCAGAGGAGTCCAGCCTGCTCCACCATCGGCGTTCACATCGGCCTTGTGCTGAATCAAAAGAGCAACGGCCTTCTCGTTGCCAGCGCTCGCGGCGAAGTGAAGCGTGGTGTATTCGTCTGAGTTGAGCGGCTTGGGAGGTTGGCGGAACTTCTCGCGCTCGTTCACCAGCGTTGGGTGTCTCTCCACGACGGCGCGCAGGTTGTCGTAAGTCCCACGAACTCTCCGCGAAGCGCAACATCGCGGCGACCAGCGCGTTCTGATACTCCGCATCCGTCACGGGTTTGACCGCGTTCGGTGGATTGGGAACATTCGGATCGTTCAACGGATTGGCGGGCGTATTGAATGGCGGTGCGTTTGGTGGTTGAGTCGCTGCGAACGAACGCAGCAACCCGAAGCCCACCGCAAGCGCCAGGCAAATGCCCGTAGCCGCCAGAAGCGCGAAACGATGTTGCATGGTCGCCAACTCCAAAACAAGTTCAGAGACCGCGGGCGAAATCGGCCCGCCGGCAATAGCCGAAAGAACGCCGACTGACAACCGAGTTGCGTTTTCCGTCGCCAGAGCCGTTTCGGCGGCCGCTGCAACCAGAGCCAGAAGTGCTTTCGAGCGGCGAATTACTTCGCACTGAGTTTTGGAGTTCAGGGAAATATCTTCGTGAGTGGTCGTTTTGAGGACGTTACAAAGACAGACGGGCTGGAAAACCCGTCCTACTTGGCTTGTTCGTAGGACGGCCCTTCTGGGCCGTCAGACGGCCTTTCCGCCCGTCCGACTTCTGTTTCTTCTGGTCGCTCTTGCTCACGAGGCGATTTTTTTCCCGAATTTCGTCGGGTGAAACCGTCAATGATACCAGATAAGCGCGGTCACCAGCGTTGCGCTGCGCTTGAATCGGCGGGTCGGGTGGGGATAATTGCAGGGTGAAGTCTGAGTGATTCCCGAGGTTCTGGTATGGCCGGTGGTTACCGTTGCTCGCACGGCCACACCTGGACTCCGTCCGACGGGTCCGTCGCGACCGCCTGTCCAGTCTGCGGCGACACGATCTTAATCGCCTGCGATCCGACCGAGGAAGCCAAACCGGTTTTCGTGGTCGCGATGGAGGAAGGCCGCGCGCAGATTGGCGGGCAGGATGCAACGCTTTCCATTTCCCATGTCGCGGCCACGCCCGCGGAGTCCGCGCCCACGGTCAACTTCACGCCAGACGCCTCCGATACGCCCGACCCATCGTTTGCATCTCTGGTCGTGAGACCTCCGGGCAGTTCATCCAGTTCCAGCGGACAGCCCAGCGATGTCGTGCAGTTCGGCCCACACGTCAGCGGTTCAGATGGAGCACCGGACACGGTCGATTTCACTCCTCCGCTTGTGCCCGGTTACGAAATCCTCCACGAGGTTGGCCGTGGGGGAATGGGTGTCGTTTACAAGGCTCGACAGATCAACTTGAACCGATCCGTCGCGCTGAAGATGATCCTCTCCGGCAGCCACGCGGGCGCCACTGAGCGCGAACGATTCCGCCGAGAAGCCGAAGCCGTCGCTGCTCTTCAGCACCCACACATCGTTCAAATCTTCGAGATCGGAGAAGCGAACGGGCATCCCTACTTGGCGCTGGAGTTTGTCGAAGGGGGAAGTCTCGCACAGCAACTCGCCGGTAAGCCGTGGCCCGCGAGGCGCGCTGCGGAACTTGTCGAAGTCCTCGCCCACGCCATGCAGTTCGCCCACAACGCCGGGATCGTGCATCGCGACTTGAAACCGGGAAACATTCTTCTGAGCGGGGAGCGCGGAGCGGGGAACGCGGAACCGAAATCCAACAACTCGGACAGTCACCCTTCTTCGCCTTCTCACTCCGCGCTCCGCGCTGCGAGTTCCGCGCTTCTGCCGAAGGTGACCGACTTTGGCCTCGCCAAGCGGCTTGATAGTACGATTGGAGCGGAGGGAGCGACTCGAACCGGCGCGGTGATGGGCACGCCGAGTTACATCGCGCCCGAACAGGCCAGCGGAAAGAGTAAGGACATCGGGCCCGCGGCGGATGTGTACGCGCTGGGCGCGATTCTTTACGAACTGCTCACCGGTCGGCCTCCGTTTCGCGGAGAGACTCCACTCGACACCGTGCTTCAGGTGTTGCACGATGATCCGGTTACTCCCAAGCGACTTCAACCCACCATCCCGCGCGATCTGGAAACAATCTGCCTGAAGTGCCTGAGTAAATCGCCCGCGAAGCGCTACGCGAGTGCCTCCGCGCTGGCCGAAGACCTGAGACGGTTCCTCAACGGAGAACCGATCCAGGCTCGTCCGCTCTCCGCATGGGGTCGGGGCCTGAAGTGGACCAGGCGGCATCCTGCGCTGACGATGCTCATGACCGCAACCGTCGCGGCGACCATTGGGCTGGTCACGGTTCTGTCGGTGGCTTACACGCGAGTTCGGGACGCGAAGTCGCAACGAGAATACGAGGCGTGGGTGGCCGAGCAGGAGCGCGATCGCGCCGAAAAAGAGAAGATTCGCGCGGAGAAGGAAGCTCAGCGCGCGGAAAACGAGATGAAACGCGCGGAGGACGAGAAGAAGCGAGCCGAAGAAAAGGCCGAGGCTCTGAGCAAGGAAACCGAACGCACGCAACGGGCGGCTTACGCGCTGCAACTGTCTCAGGTGGCCATTTTGTGCGAACGTGATCCGCGTCGAGCCGCTGCTCTTTTGGACGATGAGACCCGCTGCCCGCCGAAATTGCGAGATTTCACCTGGCACTATCTCCGAAGGCTCTGTCAGCGCGACGACCTCGCCTACCTCGACCATCAGACCGGCGAGCAACTTCGAGCTGTTGCCTATTCGCCCACGGGAACGTTTGTCGCCTCAGCCGGGGACAGCGAACAGATTCGGTTGTGGGATCCGCGGACGGGTCGAACTTGGGTCGTGCTCTCCGGCCACTCGGGGCCGGTTCTCGGTCTGGCATTCAGCCCGGATGGCACGGTGATCGCCTCCGCGGGGGCGGATCGCACCATCCGCCTGTGGGTTCTGCCAGTCGAGATTCTGGAGACCGCGCGCAAGACGATGACCGCGCTTCCGTGGCTCCAGCCAATCGTGCCAAGTGCATCGCTGAAGCCAACCGTAACTCTGACCGATGCTCATTCGGATGAGGTCACGTGTGTCGCGTTCAGTCCAGATAGTCGCACACTCGTCAGCGGCGGGAAGGACGGCTTCCTTCGCTGGTGGGACTTACGCGGTTGGCGGCTGGCGAACGTGGACATTGCGGGATTGAGTGGAGCGGGCGCGGTGGGCGCGATGTTGACTCACGCGATGCAAGCTCCTGGCGCAAGCCCGATCTGGCCTCTGCGCGAACCAGAACCGGCTCACGTTGGAGGAGTGTTGTGTGTCGCGTATTCGCAGAACGGCATGTATCTGGTGTCTGGGGGGATGGATAGGAATCCCCGCGTGTGGAAAGGCGATGGCTTCAAATTGGAACGGAAACTTCCCGCTCACCCCGACGCGGTGCGCGCGGTTGCCATCAGCCCGGATGGGAAAACAGTCGCCACGGTGAGTAATGGCGTCTCCCCGACCGTTCGACTCTTCGACACTCAGACCTGGCGCGACCGCCGACTGTTCGGCCACACCGACCCCATCTTCGCGCTTTGCATCAGTGACGATGGGCAACTGCTCGCGAGCGCCGGCTTCGACAGGACCGTGAGGCTCTGGGACATCGACGAAGGTGTCGAGCGCGCCCGGCTGGTCAGACACACGCGAGAAGTCAGCGCGGTGACCTTCGCGCCCAACCGGCGAACGGTGGTCTCGGCCGGTCTGGATGGAGTTGCGGTGGTGTGGCAAACCAGCCTGCGCACTCACGAACCGGAAGACTTGTTGCGCTTTTCACGCGATCCATACTACAAGGCGCAAGCGCAGGGATTAACGGCCGTTGGTGTGGGCGGTGAGGGAACCACGTTCATTGCCACAGAGGACGCCGGCCGGGTACGCGTGGCGATAGCGGATTCGGGGGTCGGCAACCGCGTCTTACCGCCCGGCCCACTGATGCTCGTTTCGCATTCAGGCTCGTTTCTTCCTGGCAAAGCAACCGGCCGAGCCGCCACCGCCAGTCCGGATGGCCGCACCCTCATCATTTCGACCGATCGGGAGTTATTCCTCTGGCGAATTCTGCCCTCCGGTCGTCCGACGCGCCCGGACGCGCCGCCCGTAATACCGCCTCTGGGCCGCCCAGGAAGTGTGCCGACTCCCAACCCGGTCCGAGCCATGACCATCGACCCATCCGGCCGGTGGCTGGCAACAGTGGACGCGCAGGCGGTGCGTCTCTACGACCTGCTCACGCTGCCAGTCGGTCCCGATCAGCCGATGGAGGCAAAAGGATCGGAAGTCGTACTCGCCGTCACCGACGTGCGCGAAGTCGCGTTCCATCCCAACCGCTCCTGGCTTGCGATCACACTCGGCACCGGCGTTCGGATCGTCAACTTCGATGGCAAGGTGCTCGCCGACATCCCGAAGGCACACGACGAGAAGGCGAAAGTGGAAGCGGTCACCTTTGACAAGGCGGGGAATCTTCTGGCGACCGGAGACGCGAGCGGAGTCGTCAAGATCTGGACAGTCGGAGGGAATGGCGAACTCACCTTCCGCAATGAATTGCGGGGACACTCCGGAGCGGTCTACGCGCTCAATTTCAGCCCCGATGGCCAAACGCTTGCCTCGGCGGGAGACGATCGAGCCATCATTCTGTGGGATCATGTCGCGGCTCAGGAGCGACTCTCGCTGATCGGTCACGCCGACCGCGTACTGAAACTGACCTTCAACTCGAAAGGGACAGCTCTGGTGAGCGTCAGCCGGGATGGAGGAGTGAAGCGCTGGCGAGCCGATGTCCGCTCAGCCACAATCCCGCGACTCCCACAAGCCCTGTGGGGAATGTGAGCGAAGCGGGGCGCCAGTTTCTAAACCCGTGCGCCCTGATTAAGGGAGAAAGGCAGAAGCCCCCTCACCCGCCGCTACGACTGACGCAAGGCGAGAGTCTGCGGCGACCTCTCCCCGTTGGGGAGAGGTCGCCGCCGCGAAGCGCCAGCTTCGCGAAAAGCGGCGGGTGAGGAGCTTCTGGCTTTTTCCACCAAGCATTTTGACAGAGCAACTTTTTAGCACAGACGCTCACACCCACCCTTCGGGCACACTCGTATTGGCGAAGATTGCCCGAGCATCTCGAAGCATCTCGCGGCGTGCCTCGACATCATAACGATCCGAGAAGTGGAACAGGATCAGCCGACCGATTCCAGCACGCGCGGCCATCGCGGCCACTTCCTCGGCCGTTGAGTGCATCACGCGTTCGGCCAGATCGGTATCAATCGCGCGATACTGACTTTCACACACCACCGCGTTCACTCCGCGAAGGCGTTCGGCCAGTTCATCGGCTGTCGCCTTTGTCATGCGGAAGTCAGTCAGGTACGCGATGGAGTCGCCCGGCGTGGTGACCAGGAGTTCCGCTTGCAGCGCACCGAGTGGATGCTCCACCTCGCCAATCACGATCATTTCGCCTGGCGTCGCGACCGGTCCACGAAGTCGCTTCACCCACGGGCCGGGTTTTAGCCCCTTCGCGTAGAGCTTGATGGTGTCCACATTCACGCGAGCCAATTCGCGGACGATGTAGCCCACTGATGGCGTGCCGTGATCGAGCAGAATCGCTTCCACGACGAAGCCTTCTCCATCAATGATGACGCGGTTGCGTCTGGGCCACTCCAGGTGCCCGTGTGCGGTGCGAAATCCATCGCTCGCCAGGAATCGCGTCTCGCGGACGATGTCCGGGGCAATCTCGTGAACGAACCACTCGCCTTCTTGCTTCTCGTCGACCAGGTTCCACATGAACCCGCGAAAGCGGTGATGAATCACCTCCGCGCTGCCGTGTGGAACCCAGATGCGATTCTCCTTCGCCGTGCGGTCGAAGTTCAGCCGGAAGAAGTAGTCGAACCCCGCGATGTGATCCATGTGCAAGTGCGAGAAGCAGAGATGATCGACTTCGCGCCCTTCACTCGCCCCAAGCTGATGCGGGCAGCCGTCTCCGCAATCGAAGAGCAATCGCGTTTGCGCTTGACCCGTATCGACCTTCACGAAGAGCGCGTTATCGCGCCCCGGCTGACCGAGAACCTGGAATGAAACTGACACGTGGGGCCTCCAGCGAACCCCGCCCGCAAGGGCGGTGGGTGTTGGGCATGTGAGGCGCACCCGCCGGCCTTGCGGGCGGGGTTCGCCTCACCCCGGTCGTTCCTCGAATCGCATGTGCCGCACCGAGCGACCGAAGTCGCGAAGTTCCATCAGAGCCGTGATGCCGACTTCCAGGTGAGTGCGGACGAACATCTCGGTCACGGTGACGTCGCTCTTGAAAGTCTTCACACCTTCGGGCGTCATCGGGTTATCGGACACCAGTAGGAGAGCACCCTTCGGGATGTGGTTCACGAAACCGACGACGAATATCGTTGCGGTCTCCATGTCGATGGCGCTGGCTCGGATGTCGCGCAGATATTGCTTGAAGCTCTCGTCGTGTTCCCACACTCGGCGGTTGGTCGTGTAAACGGTGCCGGTCCAGTAATCGAGTTCGTGCTTGGTGATTGCCGCGGAGAGCGCTGCTTGAAGGCGGTACGAGGGCAGCGCGGGAACTTCCGGCACCAGGTAATCGTTGCTCGTCCCCTCTCCGCGAATCGCGGCGATCGGCAGGATGAAATCGCCCACCTTCGTGTTCTTCAACCCGCCACACTTGCCCAGAAACAATACGCCCTTCGGTTCGATTGCCGAAAGCAAATCCATCACGGTCGCGGCCATCGCGCTACCCATTCCGAAGTTCAAAATGGTGATGTCCTCGGCGGTCGCGGAAGTCATCGGTCGGTCGCGACCAAGAATCTCCACGCCGAACTTCTCGGCGAACAACTCGACGTAATTCGTGAAGTTGGTGAGCAGGATGTACTGGCCGAATTGCTCGATCGGTCGGCCGGTGTAGCGCGGAAGCCAGTCGAGAACAATCTCCGCTTTGGTCTTCATAAGACGCTCCGAGAGGTGCGCTGATTGTGACGTGCGAGTGCGAGCCTGACAAGGTAGGCATTACGTCCAGAGTTGCTCATTCGCGAGCCACGCGGCCACATCGATGCGTGGATCAATCATCGCGGCGTGCCCGGCGGAACGCTCAATGAGTCGCGCGCGCTGAAGACGCTTTGCGAGCAACCGCCCGGCCGGAGCGGGCACCACCCAGTCATTCGGCGAGACAAACACCACTGCCGGAGTGCGCACTTCAGGTAAGCGCGGAAGTAAATCGAGATGGCGCAGCAAGCGAAAGCGATGGCCATACACGCGCATCGGCACATCCGCGGTGAGTTCCCACCAGGCATCCTGTTCGGCTTTGGGAATGCGCGGGCCGAAGAAGAAGTATCCGCGAATGGTGCGTGTCGCGGGGTGAGTTGGGCGATTCGGTAACCACGGGCCGAGCAGAGCCAGAGCATCAATGAACAAGCGCCTCGGATAGCGCGCGAATGTGTTCACCAGCACGAGCCGCTCAACCAACTCCGGGCGCTCAAGCGCGACCTGAAGCGCGATCGCTCCTCCAAACGACTCCGCGAGCACCACCCCTCGCCCGGTCTCTTCCAGCGCGGCAATTCCCAGCTTCACAAGGTCCGGGTACGTGTGCTTGTCGTCTTGAGGATAACTCACAGCGCGCACCGCGAACTCCGCGTTCAGTCGCGTTTGCCGGTGCAGAAGCCGGCCGGTGCCGTCGA
>JAKEEV010001089.1 GCA_022616395.1 Planctomycetia bacterium
GCAGCGTGCCGAGATCGGGGGCGATCTCCGACAGGACGCTGATTTCCAGATCGGTCAGCTCGGTGGTGAGGGCCAGGCGGCGCAGCGGCTCCGGCCACAATTCGTAAGGGCGACCCCCTTCGGCGACCATTTCGCCCCGCAGGACGAGGACGTCGCCCTCCGGCCCGCCGTGCGCGAGGGTCAGGGCACGGATGCGTAATTCGTCCAACAGGCGCGATTTGCCGACGCCGCTCTCGCCGCCGACCAGCCACGCGCTGCCCCGCCCGGCGACGGCGCGGGCTCACACTCACACTTTCCGAGTGGGAGATGCCCAGTGACCATCATTTTCGGCCTGATCGCGGTGGTGTTGGGAGTGATGGTGTTCCGGCTTTCGTCGGGGAACGGCTGGCACTGGTCGGCGGGACTATTTCTGGCGGCGATCCCGATCGCGTTCGCGCTCTTCTTGGGGATCATCGGCCTCTTGATCGGTGCTGTCTTCGTCGGCGCTCTCTACCGCGCGTCCGGCTGAGAACTGGCGTCGGACTGTTATCCCTGGCCCCGAACTCCGGTGAAAGGAGTAGGGATTGAAGGGAGGTTCGCCATGAAACTACTCGAACAGGTGTTGTTTTGGGTTCACGGGATGTCGGCGGCGGCGTGGTTCGGTGCGATCTTCTACCGCACGCTGGTTGTTGATGGGAAAGCCTTCGGTTACTTCGACCGCCGGGCCGATTACGAGAAGTTCTCGACACATCTTGCACACGGAATGAGGTACTTCGTCACCGCGGGGCTACTGATCTGCGGACTGTCGGGCTTCGCGCTCGTGGGTTTGAAGTGGGACGGCTCAAGTGTGGCGTGGCTGGCACTCATGGGCGCGAAGTCGGCGGTGTGGTTGGGAGCGTGCGTGCTCTTCACGTATGTGTCGTGGATTCACTGGCCGTGGAGAAGCCTCGCGGCTCCCGAAGAGTTCCCGAAATACCGCAAGCAGGGCCAGCAACTCGCTTACGCGATGGTGGTGCTCTCCGGCGCGGGTTTCGCGCTCGGTCAAGCGTGTCGGATGGCTGTGGGAGTGAGTGGATAACAACTCCATCGCTGGCGGGAGAAGATCTTTGCCCAACCGCCAGCGAACTTGCGTTTTCGCGTGCGAGTCAGTAGCGTGTGAATCGACCATTCGCCTCCGCAAGTCTTCGAGCGCATCTTGCCACTCTGTTCGCGCTGAGTCTTTGGCGAATAGTCTTCGCGAAGGGCACGCCCATGATCTGCCACATCTGTAAAGCCCAGGCCACCGGGCAGTGTAAGAACTGCCTGAAGTTCTACTGCGAGTTTCACGGCGATGTGCTGTGCGTGGATTGCCAGAGCGCTTCCGCGGTCGCCGGCAGTTCCGCGCCTACTTCCGGTGTTGAAGACTCTGCCTCAGCCAGTGCAACTCCGACGGAAGTTGTCTTGTCGACCGGATCGACTTGCTATGCGTGCAAGTCTCCAGCGGTGGGAGCCTGCGGCATGTGCGCGCGCTTCTGTTGCGGAACGCACCTGGCGGGAACGCATCCCTTCGACGCGGCCGGGAGAACGATCTGCGCGGACTGCTACTCTCAGAAAACCACAATGACCGCGATCGGCTGCGTGATCGGAGTGTGTATCGTCGGGTTCATGCTTCTCTTCATTCTCGGCACAGTGGCTCGGTAAGTCAGCCGGATCGTGCCAAAGCGTTACTCGGCTCACCCGTCAACCGAAATGCGAGTACGTTCGCGGAGGAATAATCCGAATGGATCGGCGCACGCAGAAACTGTTGGTTGCACTCGTCTCGCTGGTGTTCCTTGCCGTGGTGTTGATGCCTGGTGCGGTTTAGTTCATGCGGGCTGACTGGGTTCCACAGTCCGCGTTTTCGCAGTTCCTCACTCCCGATGAGAGTTCCGTGAAGTACAAAACACTTCGGCTGCGGTTGCGGTATCATATTTCCATGCAGTAGGCTCTCCCTCTCACGTCGCCGATTCTTGTTGGAGGCTCCCGAATGTACCGGATGGCTCACGTCGGGTTCGCGTCCGCGCTCGTTGCGCTCGCGAGCGTTCTGGTTGGGTTCAATGATTCCACTCGCACTTCGGCTGCCGATCCCCCTCCCAGCACCGACAAGATCAACAAAGAAATCGACAACGTGAAGTTCCCCGCGGCTGATGGGAAGCTGGCCGCGCTCAAAGATTTCGCTGGCAAGAAAGCCACCGTCGTCGTGTTCCTGTCGTTCGCTTGCCCCGTGTCGAACTCCTACGCCGAGACACTCACGAAACTGCACAAGACGTATTCCGAAAAGGAAGTGGGCTTCCTCGCTCTTGTGCCGACAGACGAGACGCCAGAGGTGATTGCGAAGAAGGTCGAGGAGTTCAAACTCCCCTTCCCCGTCTACTCCGATAGCAAGCACGTTGTCGCGGAGGCGTTCAAGGCCACCGTCACGCCCGAAGCGTTCGTGCTCGATCACAACTTCGTGCTGCGCTATCGCGGACGGATCGACAATCAATACTATGGGCGACTCAAGAAGAATCCGCAAATCACCGAACACGATTTGAAGGCATCGCTCGAAGCTCTTCTCAGCGGCAAGGATGTTCCGAACCCCGCGACCCGAGCCATCGGCTGCCACATCGAGCCGCTCGACCGCAAGGTCACTTCCGAAGACGTGACTTATCACCGAGACGTAGTCCCCATCCTTCAGAAGCACTGCCAGAGTTGCCACCGACCCGGCGCGGTCGGGCCGTTCTCGCTCATGACCTACAAGCAAGCGGTGTCATGGAGCGCGGACATCGTGCATTACACGCAGACGCGCGACATGCCACCGTGGAAGCCGACCGCGGGCGGGCCATTCACCAATGCTCGCTCGCTCACGATCCGCGAACTCGACACGCTCGCGGCATGGGAGAAGGCCGGTTGCCCGGAAGGGAATCCGAAAGACGCCCCTCCTCCCATAAAGTTCGCTTCGGGCTGGCATCTTGGAGAGCCGGACCTCGTGGTGGAAGTGCCAGAGGACTTCCACGTCGGTGGTGCTGGCAAGGACCTGTTCCGATGCTTCGTCCTTCCCACCGGGCTGAAGGAAGACAAGTACGTGATCGCTTACGAAGTGAAGCCGGGCAACGCGACCGTCGTTCACCACACGCTCAACTACTTCGACACGACGAGCAAGGCTCGCAAACTGGAAGCGGCCGAACGCGAGCGCAAGAAAGACCCGAACGATCCGGATCACGGGCCGGGTTACTCCGTGTCGATGGGAATTGGATTCCTCCCCAACTCGGCTGATGTTCCTCGACCCGGACTTCCTCCGATTGGCATTGTCGGCGGTTGGGCTCCGGGTCAACTCGGCACGGAGCTTCCCGAAAACTCCGGGATCTACCTGCCGAAGGAAGCGGACATCGTTCTGCAAGTCCACTATCACCGCACGGGCAAGCCGGAAAAGGATCGCACCAAGCTCGGCCTGTACTTCGCCAAGAAGGAAGTCGAGAAGCCGTGGGTGACGCTCACGGTTGGCGGAATGTCTCTGTTGTCGTTCATCCCCGCGGGGAAGGCCGACCACATCGCGAAGGGGAGCGCGTGGCTCACCGCGGACGCGAACCTGCACAGCATCATCCCTCACATGCACCTGCTCGGCAAACAGGTGAAGATCACCATGACTCCGCCCGAAGGCAAGACCGTGACGCTCATCGAGATCAAACACTGGGATTACAACTGGCAGGAAACGTATTGGTTCGAGAAGCCCATCTTCGCGAAGGCCGGCACACGTTTCGACATCGAGGCGGTCTTCGATAACTCCGCGAAGAACCCCAACAACCCGTCGAACCCGCCGAAACTCGTGCGGTTCGGCGAAGAGACGACCAACGAAATGCTCTTCGGGTTCTTCGGTGCAACCCCCGCGGGCAAAGACCGCCCCAGGTTCGTGAGGACTGAACCGAAGAAGAAGTAAC
>JAKEEV010001090.1 GCA_022616395.1 Planctomycetia bacterium
TCCGCGAGATCTTGGCCGGTGTAGGATCGCGGACCGGCGAAGAAGTAGAGTGTCGCGGGGAGCGGAGAATGCACGCCAGTAAGACGAAGAGAGCCGGGGATGAGATGACGCGAGACGAAGAGACCTAACCCCCCAACCCCCTTCCCTCGGAGGGAAGGGGGAGAAAAGCCCCCTTCCCTCCGAGGGAAGGGGGTTGGGGGGTTAGGTTCTCCCACCACGAACACACTTTCCACCACCGCCTTTGTTTTCGGACCACTCACTCGCACGATGGCACGCGGCGCGGACCCACTCGCTGACGAAACCGCCACGATGGTGTCGTCTGGATGCGGAGCAGTAGCGGCGACCGCGAAACTCACGGGGAGCCTCAGAGGAGCATGAAGAAGATCACAACGAGCAGGAAGCCAATCACCAGGGTGACCCCGCCAAGGATCAGGTGAGATTGACCGCGTTCGCTGATGGGTCCTTCCCCAAACGCAGCGTTCAGACAGAGGTAGAGCGCGTAGAACCACAGCGGCGCAAGGAACAGCGCGAAGACGGCGGCGAGGAAAAAGCGTCGCGCGTACTCGTCGCGCTCGGACGGTTTTGACTCTGCGTCATCGGCGATCGGGCGACTTTCCGCCGGTGGCTCGGCTTCTGGTTCAGCGGACTCCGCGACAGCAGCCAGGTCCGCTTCGTTCACCGGTTGGTTACCGAATGTTTCATCAAGTATCTTCACCGCTCGTTCTTCGTCTTCCTCTCGCACGACGAGCCGGGCACTTCCCAGCACGGGTGTCGATTGTCCGAACAGGGAAGAAGATTCTTCATTGTTCAGCGTGACCGGAATACCCGCGGCTTCCAGCGCGCTGCGCGCGATGTGGGCCTCTGAGACCTCGCCGAAGGTCGCAATCGTGACGAGCTGCCCGGCCATCTGAGGTGTTCCCGCGAGGCTCAAACGGGTTGAAATTCGTCCTGTTTCTTCCGGAGGATGTTGGAGAGCAACAGGAAGTTCAGTTCCTGGTTCTTGCGCTTCTGGTGAGGAGCGACGAGCTTGAGTCTCTCGGCCACCATCGACACCACATCCTTCGCCAGCGGCACGCGAAGCGTCATCAGCTTGCCGCTGTACTGGCCGCGTGTGACGTGAATAGGCAACTCGGTACTTTCGTCGAGAGCCGTTTCTTCTGGCCCGGCCACTTCGCGGTCGCGGTACTGGAACACCAGTGACAGTTCTTTGTCACTCGATGACATCTTGACCCAGTCGGGCATGTCGTAAGGAGAGACCCAGGTGTAACTGGTAGGATCTCCCTGGACGGGCAGGACGTCCTCGGAGAACAGGAAGTCCTCTGGGAGGAACACGTTTTTCGTCATTTGGTTCTTCGTCATCTCATGGCCTCCTCGAGCATCTGCCCGATCAGGTCCGCATACCATCGGATGAGTTTGACTTTCTGAGGGTGCTTCGTGATGAAGCCCAGCGTCTGGCTGTCCACAATCAGCACGCCCCACTTGCGACCGAATACCCGCACCATGACGCCACTCAACACCCTTGACTTTACATGCAGTGCCGCTGCTCGTTCAATGCTGAGAAACCCTTTTCCGGCGTAAGCCGCCTTCGCGGTCATGTCGTCGTTCGCGGGCCATTCGGGCAGTTCTTCCGTGTGAGGCGCATCCAAAAACCAGATTTGGCCCGCGACCCCTTCGCACTTGCTCCGCTCGTTTTCGTCCACGCGCAGGACACACGGTGAATCCTCGAACACGCCGACACGGACGTGAATCTCCAACCGCTTGGGCAGTCCGCGAGCTGGGTCGGCGTCCTGGCAGATAAAGAGCGTGGCTCGGTGTTGATAGCGGTTCTCGTCGGGCACCTGGGCGAAATAGTCGTCGATCATCCCCCTCAGCAAAGTTTTGATCATCTGCCGCGCCATCCGCTCGCGGTCGATGCGCTCTTGCTTCTCCAGTCGCTTTTGCGTGAACTTCGCAATCAAGAGCACCGCTCCGCAAGCGCTGCCCCACACGGCACCGGCGAGCTTGTCCCAAACCGCTATAATCGCCGACGCCAGCGCGCCACCGGCCGCAGCCAGTTCAACCCATTCCCAAAACTTCGGGCGTTTATGCCACGGCACGGACACGGGCGAACGCTCCTGATATTGCCAAGTAGGACGGGCTTTCCAGCCCGTCTCGTAAAAGACAGACGGCCCAGAAGGGCCGTCCTACTCTAACAAACCAATTCGAGATACACCATGACCGCTGAGGAAGCCTACACAGAACTGATTCGCAGGTCGAAGGAACTGGGCGTGCTCAACTCGTGCGCTGCGGTTCTCGCCTGGGATCAGCAAACGTACATGCCGCGAAACGGCGCTGCGCTTCGCGGAGAGCAGATGGCCTTCCTCGCGGCGCTCTCGCACCAGAAGTTCACCGATCCGAAGGTCGGCGAGCTACTCGGTGCTGTGGAAGGCTCGGAGTTGTTACGTGATCCCGAATCCGATGCGTCCGCGAACATGCGCGAGATGCGCCGCGCGTATGATCGCGCCACCAAGATTCCGCAATCGTTGGTGGAAGAACTTGCCCGCGTCACCACCCAAGCGCAACACGTGTGGGAACAGGCGAAGAAAACGAACGACTACGCTTCGTTCCGCCCGCATCTGGAGAAAGTCCTCGCGCTGAAGCGCCAAGAAGCCGACGCGGTTGGCTACAAAGAGCATCCTTACAACGCGCTGCTCGACGAATACGAGCCGGGAACAACGGTCGCGGAGTTGAAGGAACTCTTTTCCAAACTCACCGCCGAACTCTCGCCGCTGGTCAAGCAGATTGTTGCATCATCGAAGCAACCAGATCGCTCGCTGCTTGCACGCGAGTTCCCCATCGACCGGCAGAAGGTATTCGCGGAGGCCGCCGCGGTCGCGATTGGCTTCGACTTCGCCAGTGGGCGATTGGACACGACCGCGCATCCGTTCTGTTCGGGCTTCGGACCCGGCGATTGCCGCATCACTACTCGATTCAACCCGCGGTTCTTCAGTGAAGCGTTCTTTGGCGTGCTGCACGAAACCGGACACGCGATGTACGAACAAAATCTGCCGGCGGAGCACTTCGGCACTCCGCTTGGCAGCGCGTGTTCGTTTGGGATTCATGAATCGCAATCGCGATTGTGGGAGAATCAAGTCGGGCGCGGACGGCCGTTCTGGGATCACTTCTTTCCGCGCCTGAAGCAAACGTTCCCCTCGGCACTGGCAGAGGTGTCGCTCGATGCGTTCTACTTCGCCATCAACGACGTTCGGCCGTCGCTCATTCGTGTGGAAGCGGACGAGGCGACTTACAACTTACACATCGCCCTTCGGTTCGAGTTGGAGCTTGCGCTTCTGTCGGGGAACCTGACGACTGCCGAGCTTCCGGGCGCCTGGAACGAGCGATTCGAGGCCCTGTTCGGATTAAAAGTTCCCGATGATGCACGCGGATGCTTGCAGGACATCCACTGGAGTTTCGGCGGGATCGGCTACTTCCCAACGTACACGCTTGGCAACATGTACGCGGCTCAATTCATGGATTCAGCCCGGCGCGAAATCGGTCCGGACTTGCTGGCGGACGACTTCCGACGCGGCGAGTTCGGTCGGCTCAAGAGCTGGCTTTTGCGGAACATCCACCAACACGGTCAGCGTTATCGTGCGGGCGAACTTTGTCGCCGCGCGACCGGCGCGCCGCTCTCTCCGAGTCCGCTTCTTGAATATCTGCGCGAAAAGTATGCCTTGGTGTTCAGCGTGTGCTAGAATTCCCCACCTTGCGCTGGCGTCACTTTCGGCACGAGCCGCACATCCGCGTCAAGCGGGCGCAACTTCCCAGCGAGAGTGCGCTCGTGCGGTGAGATGAAGCCGGCACAGGAAGTGCAAGGTTGACGAGATGCTGCCCATGAACGATGAGCCGCTCGAACCCGCTCGCTCCGCGAGCAGTCCCACCATGCTCTCCTCGCCCAACGACCCGACCCTCACGCCGATTCGCGTGACCGAGACCGTGGCCAGTTCGGGCGACACGCACACACTCGGCTTTCCCCAGCGCGACAAACCCGCCGAAGAGATCGCTCCTGCTGCCCCACTGCCCGAAATCGGCACAGTCGTCGGGCCGTTCGTCATTCAGGAGAAACTCGGCGAGGGTGTGTCGTGCCATGTGTTCCGCGCCTGGGATGAGATTCGTTCCTGCCCGGTGGCTCTGAAGATTCTCAACTGGGCCAACGTGTTCGACCGACCGGCCGCGATGAAGCAACTCCGAATGGAAGCGATGGCTCTTGCGCGTGTGAAGCATTCGCGCGTCGTGCGGTTCCTCGACTTCGGGTTCGATCCGCGCTGGCCGTATCTGGTCACCGAGTTCTTTGAAGGCCGGCCAATGGGCGAGTTGCTCCGAGCTGGTGGAGCATTGCCTCCGGAGTGGGCGCTGTTCCTGATCTCGCAGATGGCGGACGCGCTTGGAGCCGTGTGGCAAGCGGGACTGGTTCACCGCGACATCAAGCCGGACAACATCCTCATCGGGCCAAACGGCAACGCGAAGTTGATTGACTTTGGTTTGGCGAAGGCGGACGTGCTGGAAGCAATGCGCGAGCGCACCGGGCCGGAACTGGCCGGCACCGCGGCGTATCTGGCTCCGGAGCAAGCGAAGGACGCCAGCACGGTCGATCACCGAGCGGACATCTATTCGCTGGGCGTGACGCTTTATGAAGCGCTTACCGGCCGGCTGCCATTTGAAGGGCGCAATCGCGTGCAGGTGATCTTCCAGCATTTGAATACGCAACCGGTCGCGCCGGCTCAGCGCTCGCCGCACGTGCCGGCCCTCGCTTCGGATTTGAGCGTGTGGATGCTCTCGAAAAACCCCGCCGACCGCCCCCAGAACTACCAGGAACTCCGCCAGGCATTCGACACCGTGATGGGCGTCCGCTACTGAATCGCTCCGA
>JAKEEV010001091.1 GCA_022616395.1 Planctomycetia bacterium
ATCAAGTTGAGTGCGGTCGCTCCACTGGCTCCGGTCACGCTGACACCGAACGTACCGAAATTGCGTGCCTTGACCTTCCCGGACCATCCAGTCGCGAACCACCACAAAAACCGCCTCAGTGGAAGCGGCAATCTCGTGAATAAGAGTTGTCGGCGGAACCGATAGATTTCCTCGATTGGTTTTGTCTTCCATTCCTCCAGTTTCGCCGAGAGGTCCGAGAGCAAGCGCTTGTCGGGTCTTCGGAGGAACCCGAAGAACACGCCCGGTTCTCCGTAATAGTCGCGCTCGACGGCGACCGACGCGATGCTCTCGTCGGCTTCCCACAAGTGAGGCCAGGGGAGTGGCAAGTAAGTGCGGCGAAGTTCTGGCCGACGAGCAGCGACCGCGCCCATCGCTTTCACGAGCAAGATCACCCACGGCGGGGGTTGAGGTAATTGCTTGCGGGCCGCGACGACTTCGGCCAACTGCATCCGGCGCTCAAAGGTGATAACGGGAATGTGCCGGGAGGCGTGAAGCAGGTCACCCACGAACCGACGCGGGAGCGAAAGCCTCATCCGGTGACCCGAGACCGACGCCATGCCCCAACCCCAAAGAATAGGACGATCAGGAGGAGTGTGACAAATTGTCCGACTGTAGGGGGAAAGGTACAACCCGAAAACTGCTCCAACCCCTCTGCGGTTGGACCACGCGAAGCGATTGTAGGGGCTGTATAGTGATATGCAGAGTTTTACAT
The DNA here is from genome assembly GCA_022616395.1 of Planctomycetia bacterium. Taxonomy (GTDB): domain Bacteria; phylum Planctomycetota; class Planctomycetia; order Gemmatales; family Gemmataceae; genus Gemmata. The sequence continues at coordinate 734 of JAKEEV010001091.1, forward strand.
GTTCCCAGCCCCAATCCAGACCATGCCCACACCTGAAGATCCATTCGCTCCACTGCGCGAAAGCCTCGCTGTTTCCCCGACCAACGTTCCGCTTCGGCTTCACCTGGCGGATTCTCTTCTGGCCGCTGGTCGAGGTGATGACGCCGAGTCCACACTTAAAGACGGACTGACCCGCACGCCCGATCCGCGCCTCAAACTCGCTCTGGCGCGGACTTACCTCAAGCAGGGGAAGTATTCGGCTGGCATTGTGATATGCGAGAAGCTCGCTCAGGGCGATAACCCCGCCCCGGCGCTGGTGCTGCTTGCGCGATTGCTGCTGCGTTCCGGCGAAGCGGATCGAGCCGCGGAGGCGTACCGCAAGGGCGTGATCGCCGATCCTTCCGTCGCGGATGAGGAACTGGCCGGTCAGCTTGATGCCGAAACCAACCTCGATGCCGGGAACGATGAGGATGAGCCGATAGACGACCGCACGCCATTTTCGGGCCGCGTGCGTGAGGGTCCGATGGAAATGCCCGACGACCCGGCCGAAATCGAACAGCCACAAATCACGTTTGCCGATGTCGGCGGCATGGAGCCGGTGAAGGAAGAAATCCGGCTGAAGATCATCTACCCGCTGACTCACGCGGACCTCTACAAGGCTTACGGCAAGCCCATCGGAGGCGGATTGTTGCTCTACGGCCCGCCGGGTTGCGGAAAGACGTTCCTCGCGCGTGCCACCGCGGGCGAAGTGAGCGCGGCGTTCGTCGCGGTCGGCCTGCACGACATTCTGAACATGTGGTTTGGCAACACCGAGAAGAACCTGCACAAGGTTTTCGATCAGGCGCGCAGAAACCGGCCGAGCGTGCTGTTCTTCGACGAAGTGGATGCCATCGCCGCCAGCCGCGCGGACTTCAAGCAAAGTACAGTGAGGCCGGTGATTAATCAGTTCCTCGCGGAGTTGGATGGGATGCAGACTTCCAACGAGGGTGTGCTCGTGATGGCCGCGACCAACGCTCCGTGGCACATGGACACTGCGTTTCGTCGACCGGGGCGCTTCGACCGCGTGGTGTTCGTTCCTCCTCCAGACTCCGCGGCGCGTGCTCTGATCCTCAAGTTACACTGCGCCGGCAAGCCGCTCTCGAATGTGGATTACTCCGCCATCGCGCAAGCGACTGCCGAGTTCTCCGGTGCAGACTTGAAAGCCGTGGTCGATCGCGCAATCGAAGCGAAGTTACAAGAAGCGGTGAAGACAGGCATCCCGAAGCCGCTGACGACGAAGGATCTGCTCACCGCGGCGACTCAGCAGAAGCCAAGCACACGCGAATGGTTCGCGGACGCCCGCAATTACGCGCTCTATGCCAACGACGGCGGCCAGTACGACGACCTGGCGAAGTATTTGAAGCTGAGGTAATTGAGTGTAGTCATCACGCTCCGCATGATGCCGACGCGGAGCGGCGGGTTCTTGAGTGTGGTCCGCTCGCGGAGCGAGCGGTGGTAAATGCACCGCTCGCTCCGCGAGCGGACCACTCAAAGACAGTGCCGCTCGGCAAGCGGCACCTACTTTGTCTGCACGGCGACCACCCGGAAGCCGATGTGATCGTATCGTCGCTCTGGTTCAAACCGCAATCGAAAGGCCGACCGGCACGGCCAGCCGTCATCGGTCCAGGCTCCTCCCCGACGCACGCGAGAGTAATCCCCAGTCCGATTCTTCTGTGCCGTGTCCTTCGCGGAGTACAGGTCGGGGTCAACGCCACCGGGTAACTTTGCGTGATACCAATCGCGACACCACTCGAAGGTGTTGCCGTGCATGTCGTGTAGTCCCCAGGCGTTAGCGGGATAACTGCCGACCTTCGCCGCCATTTTCAGCGACGGCCCCTCCTCCGCGCCGTTGTACGGCTTACCCCCAAAGTTCGCCTGCTTGCTGCTGAGCTTGTCGCCGAACGCGGTGGCGGTTTTCGTCCCGGCTCGACAGGCGTATTCCCACTGAGCTTCGGTCGGCAAGCGGAACTCCCACTCCTTCGGTAAGTCGCCCGACTTGCGAGCCTGCTCGGTCAGTTTCGCGCAGAATCCTTCCGCCTCCGCGAAGTTAACATTGCCCACGGGGTAATCGGCTCCTTCGGGCAACTCCTTCGTCAACTCGCCCGGCAGCTTCCCGACGACTCGCTTCCAGTCGCCCTGAGTCACTTCGTGCTTGGCCATCCAGAAGCCCTTGCTGAGCGTCACCTCGACCTGATCCTCGCCCGGTCTGCGTTCCGGTTCGTCTCGCGGGCTGCCCATCGTGAACTTGCCCGCAGGACACCAGCAGAGTTTCACACCGCCGACTTCCTTCTCTTCTCCCGCTTTGGTGCCGGCGAAAGAGGGAAGATCGGGAGAAGGAGCCGGTGAGATGGTCGCGACAGGCGTATCAGCGCGCTGACAGCCGACTAGCCCGATGGTGAAAACGACCAGCGCCCAACAACCATAACGAAATCGAGACATGATAGCGCTCCAGAGGAGCCGCGAACTTGGTATTTGTTTGGAGTCCCGCCTTGAGGCGGTCAAAGTAAGAACCGGCTGAAGCCGGGACTCCAACAAACGCAACCTTGAGGTGTGCCGTCCCGAACGTCACGTTGTTTTCAGTCGCGGGTATCGCGGTTAATGTTGTGTTGGCCCGGTCGCGGGCCGCGCGAACTGTTCATCCCACCCCGGCAGTTTCTCTTGCAACTCGGATGCGCTTCCCGCACGCAGAGTGACGTGACCCACCTTCCGCCCCGGTCGCGCCGATTTGCCATACAGGTGCAGGCGCGCATCGGAATTCATTAGCACTTCAGCCGCTCGGGGCACTTCGCCAATGAGATTGTACATCGCCGAGAAGCCGACCGCGTCCGTGCGACCCAGCGGAAGCCCGCACACCGCGCGCACGTGGTTCTCGAACTGACTTGTCAGAGCGCCTTCGATTGTCCAGTGCCCGGAGTTGTGAACTCGCGGGGCCATTTCGTTCGCCAGTAGCCGCGGGCCATCCTGGAACCACTCCATCGCCAGTACACCAACGTAATCCAGTTCGGTGAGCACGCGAGAAGCAAACTCCGCGGCCCGCTCGGTTAACTCCTCGCCCGTGTTTGAAGCGGGCGCAATCGAGCGATGCAAAATGCCGTCGAGGTGTGTGTTTTCAATCAGCGGATATGTCACGATCTGCCCATCGCGTCCGCGCACTGCGATCAGCGATAGCTCGCGATCAAACGGCACGAACTCTTCGAGGATCAGCG
>JAKEEV010001092.1 GCA_022616395.1 Planctomycetia bacterium
GACTCTTCCACCCCGCGCCGACTCCCGAACTTCCCGCGAACATAATACAGCACTTCATCGCTTTCCACATTACTGTGTGCGTAAGGAACCTTGATTGCGTCGGGGTGAGTATCGAGCATGCGCGGAGCGAACGTGCAGAGCACAAATCCTGATGTTTCAAACGTCAGATGAATTGGAGGAGGCTGGTGAATCGTGCCGGTGATTGGCTCGAAATCGTCCGCGTTGAAGGTGAACGGGTACACGAAACCATCCCAACCGATCACATCAAACGGATGACTTGCGAGAACGTATCGTGTTAACCGCGACCCGTCCTTGATGATGATCGGTGTGTCCTTCTCCTCGTCGATGATGAACAGATCCGTGGGTCCGTGCAGGTCGCGTTCGGAGTACGGCGCGCCGAGCCGGAGTTGCCCATCGTGATTGAGGTATTTGGGTGGAATGTTCACCGTCCCGGCAGATTCGACCACGAGCAAGTCCGGCTGACCCGCGGAGGAGTCGAATTCCAGTTTGTAAGTTGTGCAGCGCGGAATCACAACGTAGTCGAACGGCTTGACTGGCAGCACGCCAAACTGCGTGAGCAACCGGCCCGCTCCCTTGTGAGCGAAGATCACTTCATCCGCGAGCGCATTGCGATACAGTTCCGCTTGCGACTGCGCCGGGCGACAGCGCCACATCGTCACATCGTTATTCGTCAACAGCGGCACGCGTCCGGTAATCGGATCGCCCTTCGCTGGTACCGCACCGGTCTTCAGATGATGATGTCGAAGGACGGGTACTTCCGCGCGCTCAATTCCCATCGAGCCGGCCGCCTCGACATGCTTCACCCGCGTCGGCGGACGAAGATGATACGCAATCGAGTACGCGCGCGAAAACCCCTGCGTGGTAATCACTTCTTCGTAGAAGATGCCTTCGCTCTTGAAGCCGGGACTTGTGCGGTGCGCTGTGTGCCGCTTCTTCGGAACACTGCCGCGCGAGAGGTAGTGTGGCATGATGGAGTCTCCAAAAGGCGTTTCACCACAAAGCAGGTCCCCGCTGCGCGGAGACCCGCTTTGTGGTGAAATCTTACCTGCTGAGTGTCGCCGCGTGGCCCAGCACTTTCGGTCCCTCCTTGAGCAGCGAGCAAGTTGGCTTCCAGCCGAGTTCAACGCGACGGGCGAGCAGTTCATCCGCGCTTGGCTTGTGATTCCAGACGGCGACCGCCGCCAGTTCCCCGAATCAGGACACGCCGAACACAAGCCACCGCACCGAATCCGGCAGCGGCAAGTACAGGTCATAGCTGTACTCGTCCTGCTGAACCAGATCGATGCCCGCAAACGCGATACCAACTCCCGGCGCCCACTTCAGAATGGCTTTGAGGTTTGGGAGCTTCGCGACTTGCTCGCCAAGCGCGGGATCACTCTCGATGAGCGCTGAAAGTTGGTCGGTGTAGTTCATGCGCGGTTACTCGAAGATTTCAGCAACGGAACAGGTGAAGCCGGGCAAGTCGTCGCCGCCAGGGAGTGTCTGGGAGCGGGTATACATCACCGGCTCAGTGTTCGCACGATGGACCGTCACTGTTTCCGTGTAAGGGTCAACGATCCAGACCTGCTTAGTCTCGCAGGCCAAGTACTCTTCAACGGCGTCGTTGATATCTTTCTGTTTGTCATTCGGAGAGAGTACCTCGATTGCTAGTACTGGTGCTCCATCTACGAAACTGGCCTTCTTCTTGGTTGTTGCAGCCTGTTGGGGTGTCGAGAGCGCCAAATCGACGCCGACGTTCGTTTCGGGGTCTTTCCGAATCCGGAAATACGCCTCGTTCGAGTACAACTTTCCGCGCGGCTTGGGCTGTTGCATGAGCCAGACGCCAAGAAGCCGAGCAAGGGTCGCGGTTGCCGCACTGTGGCTTGGATTTCGCTTTGTCACTTTGGCCTCCCGCAACTCGCCACGGAATAACCACCGCGCGACCCTTTTGCTCGGCGGGAGCGCGAACAAGTCGTCACTTGTCATGAACTTTACGGTTGGTGCTTCGCTCATGACTCACCTCAGAGTGTTCCGCGTAGTGCTTGCTCGCGTTCAATCGCTTCAAAGAGCGCCTTGAAGTTTCCTTTGCCGAAACTCTTCGATCCGCGGCGCTGGATCACCTCGAAGAACAGCGTTGGGCGATCCGCAACCGGCTTCGTGAAGATTTGCAGCATGTACCCCTCGTCGTCCTTGTCAACGAGGATGCCAAGCTCGGCCAACTCCTGTATGTCTTCGCGGATCACTCCGACGCGATCCGTGAGCGAATCGTAGTAGGTGTCCGGCACGCGCAGGAACGAGACATCATTGGCGCGCATCGCGCGTACTGTCTTGATGATGTCACCGGTTGCAAGAGCAATGTGCTGGATGCCCGGCCCGCCGTAATACTGCAAGTATTCTTCGATCTGGCTGCGGCGCTTGCCCTTCGCCGGTTCGTTAATCGGGAACTTGATCCGCCCGGTGCCGTTCTGCATCACCTTCGACATCAGCGCGGAATACTCGGTCGAAATGTCCTTGTCGTCGAACGAAACGAGTTGATTGAAGCCGAGAATCTTGCTGTACCACTGCACCCACTCGTTCATTTTTCCTTCCTCGACGTTCGCGACCATGTGGTCGATGGCCGCGAGTCCAACCGGTCGCGCGGTACTCGCCTGGTATCGCTCCGGGTCGATGGGCTTGAAGCCCGGAGCGAACACCCCGCGATAGCGGTCGCGATTGATGAATGTGTGTGTCGTGTCTCCGTAGGCGCGAATGCTCGCGGCCTCGAAGACGCCCGTTTCGTCTTCGAGCGCTTCGGGCGGCCTCACCGGTGTTGCTCCGCGCTTCACTGCTTCCTCGAAGCACGCGCGCACATCCGGGACATCAAGCGCGATGTCCATCACGCCATCGCCGTGCGTGATAAGTCGCTTGCTCTCCGGGTGCTGGTCGGAGAGCGGCGAGTTGAGGACAAACGTGATCTCGCCTTGCTTGAGCACATAGCCCGCTTCGTGACGCACTTTTGTCTCAAGGCCCGCGTAGGCGATGACATCGAAGCCGAACGCGTTGCGATAAAAGAACGCGCTCTGCCGGGCATTGCCGACGAAGAAGCGAACGTGATCAATCTTGCGAAGCGGAATATCGTTCATGGGTGTCCCAACGGAGGGTTCGCGCAGAAAGGCAGAATAGCGTTTTTGACAGGATTACAGGATCAAGCAGGATCAGCACAAAGGCAGTGTTGAATCCATCTGGTTCATCCTGTTATCCCGTCGAAACTCTTCTGTGTTTACAGTACCGGAATACCAAACCGCCTCACGAGAGCTTCCAGTTCGCGTCTGAGGAACGGCAACGACGGAGCGATGAAGAAGTCCTTCTGCATGTAGGACGGGTCGTAGTCGGTGGTAATTACGGTTTCGGTTACGAACGGCCGACGGGTGACGTCCTTCGAGAACAGAGAGTGTGGAATCTCTCCCGTGCTCGACAGAATGCCCGCGCCGAAGACCTTCGTTTCGGATTGTTCCTCGATCAGCCCAAATTCAATGCTGAACCAACTGAAGCGCTTCAGCGCGAGAACCTGATCGCCCTTCCTGGTGGTCGCGGCCGCCTTACCGATGAGCGTGAGCAACTCCGCGTAGTCCTGGTTCATCAGAGGAGGAACGTGACCGAGGCAATCGTGGATCATGTCCGGTTCGGGCGTGAATTCCGGGTGCGAGCCATGTCGGATAAACTGAGTAACGGGAAATCCGCGCTCCGCGATATACTCGTAGAACGTCCGGTACGGCAGAGCGCCTTCCGCCGGGACGAGGTGCATGTTCGTTTCGCGGTTGACGCGCTCGCTGAGCGTGCGCAGTTGCGGAATTTCTGTCTGCGTGATCGCCAGATCGTCTTTTGCCTTGAGGTACATTGCGCAGGCGTGCTTGCGGTGCAGCTCGTCGAGCTTCGGTGAAACCTCACGCCAGATACGCGTTTCTTCCGCGTTGTAAGTGATAAACGGAGGACCGAGTCGCTCCAGTCGGTGCTTGCGGCACAGTGCGAACAACTCCTTGCGTCGCTCGATGTACCCGAGGTCGTTCTCGCCGGGGTGGCCGGGATCGAGAATCAATTCCGCCACGTCCGGCGGCTCGACCATTACATTCGCGTTGATCACCGTGCCGTATTCAACGAGCGTGTTTGCTTCTTTCATCGAATGCCCTCGAATCTGGTTATTCTGTTGGGAGAGGGAAACAACCAGAACCGCGTGACCGCGGTGACTCTACCACTTATTCTATCGGGTACGGCGAGTCTTATCTGCTCGCCTGTTCGCCATTCTCAAGCGGTCTTCGCCGTTCCTCACTTCAAAAAAGAGCCAACTATGAAAGCCGCATTCTTCGAGACGACCGGCACGCCCGATGTCATCCGTGTCGGCGAAATCCCAATGCCGGAGCCAAAGGCTGGCGAGATCCGGGTGAAAATACTCGCCGCGTCCATCAACCCCATTGACACTTACATTCGCAGTGGAGCAGCATCCATGCCGCTCCCCAAACCGGCCATTACCGGCACGGATTTCGCGGGTGTAGTTGATGCGGTCGGGCAGGGCGTGACGCGCTTCAAGAAAGGCGACCGCGTCTGGGGAAGTAATCAGGGGCTGTTGGGTCGACAGGGAACGTGCGCGGAGTTTATCTGTGTTGAGGAGAAATGGGCGTATCCCACTCCGGAAGGCGTCTCGGATGAACAGGCCTCGGCCGGCGCTCTTGTGGGCATTACCGCACACTTGGGACTGTTCCACCGTGCGAAATTGACACAGGGCGAAACCGTCTTTGTGAATGGAGGAACCGGCGGAGTCGGTTCGATGGTCGTGCAAATGGCAAAGGCGGTCGGGGGAAGAGTGATTTGCACCGTTGGGAGCGAGGAGAAAGCCCGACTTGCGCGTGAACTGGGAGCGGATCACATCATCAATTACAAGACGGATGATCTTTCGGCCCGCGTGAAGGAAGCCACCGTGGGCAGCGGAGTTTCAGTGTGGTACGAAACGCTCCCGCCCGCTGACTTCGACAAGACAATTGAACTGATGGCTCCACGCGGGCGGATTGTGGTCATGGCGGGGCGAGCGGCTCGCCCGGTGTTGCCGAATGGCCCGTTCTATGTCAAGGGATTGTCACTGCTGGGCTTCGCGATGTTCAACATGACGGGCAGCGAGCAACAGGCTTGTGCTGATGACATTGTCCGCTGGATGCGCGACGGTAAACTCAAAGCGATCATCGGTGCGCGCTTCCCACTGGCGAAAACCGCCGAAGCGCACCAGCTTCAGGAAGAGAACACGCTTCGCAAGGCCGGGACACTTACCGGAAAGATCGTGATCCTCCCAACTCAATGATGGGCTGTTGCGTAGAGTGTCTGGAGCGATTTCCGAACATTGTCGGAGGCCACATGATCAGACACATCGCCAGTCTGATTCTTCTTGGACTGCTTCCGATCTCCGCGCTTGCACAGCCGCAGCGCGTTGCGGTCGCGAAGACCACTTCACCCGCCGCGGCGTTCGCAGCGCGCTCCCCGACAGCAACCAAGTTCGAGGTTCTCCCGGCGAACGCCGAACTTCACACCTCCGATGTGATTCTTGCCCTTCCCGGAGCGACCCTGGAATCGAAGACCGGAGCCGTCGCGGTCACTTCGCTGGCCGACTACGACAAGCGCTCTCCGCTGCCCATTCTCGAAACCGCCTTGATCCTCAACCCCCCCGAGAAAGACATCGACCTCGCCTTCCAGCTTGATCGCGGCCGCGTGGACATTACCAACAAGAAAGCCCGCGGTTCGGCCGTCGTGAAGGTCGTGCATCGAGAGAAGAAGTGGACGATCAAGCTCGAAGACCCCGGCGCGCGCGTCGCGATTGAAGTCTGCGGGCGCTGGCCGGCTGGCTCGCGTTTCAAATTGGTCAATCCGAAAAGAAGCGAGAAGCTCGCGGAGCCGGTCGCGTCGCTTGTGCTCTTGGTGTTGAAGGGTTCAGCTCAAGTGGAAATCGGCGGAACTGCGTTCGGGATGTCCGCTCCGCCAGGTCCATCAATCCTGGAATGGGACAGCCTCGCGGGAGCGCCTCAACAGCCAAAGAAACTCACCGCGCTACCCGACTGGGCCGACCCAACCGCCAACCTCACGCCCGACGCGAAGAAACTGGTCGCGGCAATCGAGAAGTTCCGCGCGCTGAGGGCGGAGAAGCCCGCGGACGCGATCAAGCAGTTTCTCGACTCGTCCGACCCAGTCGAACAGCGCGTGGCTATCGTCACTTTGGGCGCGACAGACGACCTTGTCAGCCTCGGCAAGGCGCTTATCGAAGCGAAGTCACTCGAAGAATGGGACTTCGGTATCACGGTGTTGCGTCACTGGATTGGCCGAGCGCCCGGTCAGGATCAGCGGTTCTACCAACATCTCACAACCGCACGCGGATACACACCGACGGAAGCGAAGATCATCATGCAACTGCTCTTCGGCTTCTCGGCGGAGGAGTTGAAATCGCCCGAAACGTATGAGGTGCTCATCGATTATCTCGCGCACGAGAAGCCCGGAATTCGCAACCTCGCGGTGTGGCATCTCATCCGTCTGGTGCCGCAAGGGAAGACCATTCCCTACAAGCCCAACGGCACTCTGACCGATGCGGTCAAGGCCCAGGAAGCCTGGAAGAAACTGGTCCCCACCGGAGAACTTCCCCCTCCTCCGAAGAAGTAGAAGTGAGGAGCGGAGTAGAAGACAGAGATCAGAGGACAGAGGACAGAGGACAGAAGACAGAACAGAGGACAGAGGGCAGAAGCCGGGCAAGGGCAAGGGCAAAGCCACGGAAAGGAGCGAACCCCGGCCGATTGTAATGTGTCGCCCAACGGCGAAGTTAGCAGTTGCGTTTTACTTTTGGGCCGCGGAGTTCTGTAAGACTGTGCAGTTTCGCCCGAATATGTGGTTAGAAGAGCACGGCGGAGCGGCGGAACCTTATCCGAACGGTGATTTATGAAACGATTTACGCTGTTCATTCTTGGCGGGCTGGGACTGTTCCTGACCCCAACCGTCGCGTCGGCCCAGTTCGGCTTGCCGGCTGGCGCGCCGGTGATTGTGCCATCGACCAACCCATTCTTCTACGTTCCCAAGTACCGCTACACATACGGGGCCAACATCACTGCTCCGACCCTCTTCGGGCAGGCCAGCATCGGCTATCAACGGACCTACATCAGCACCACAAACCCCGCTCTGTGGCAGTTCGTCCCGGTTTACCCCTCGTGGTACTCCACGGGCGGAAGTTACATGTCCGGCAACCCGAACGTCCGCAATGATCTGCTCAAGCAAGTTCAACTCGACATGGCCAAAGCGCAGCGCGACGCGGGGATGGGGGCCGGGGTGAGGAACCAGATCGCAAACCAGTGGATCTACGAGAAGGGCGGCGTGGTGGCGCGCCCTGACCCGAAGTTCAATCCCGAGCAGCCCGATTTGATCGCCAAAGCGCTCGCTCCGGTAGACCCCGAGCAGATCGGCACCGGCGAATCGCTCAACGACTTGCTCACGGCGATTACCACGGTTGAGGCGAAGGGAGCGAAGGGACCGTCGGCCTTCATCCCGCCTTCCTTGCTGGACGACATCCGCTTCGGTGGCTCGCCGGCCGCCGATACCCTCAACCTCGTGCGGAAAGCCGGGCGACTGGAATTCCCCTCCGCGTTCAATGACCCCGCGCTCCAGAAGATTCGAGCCGAACTGGAGAAGGATTTCGCCGCGGTCGCCAGCTCGGTGCAAGCGGGTAAAGCTCCCGGATCGGCGAAACTGACGAAGTGGGAAGCGACCGTGCAACGCGCTCACGACGCGCTCACTCCGATCATCAAGAACTCGACCTTCGACGACGCGACGGCGGGCCGGCGATTCCTCAATCAGATGTCCAACGCAGTCAAGGTGCTCAAGACTGCTTCCGCGAGCACTCTCATCGACCCGAAGTGGTCCGCGGAGGGCACGACTGTCGCCGACTTGGTCAAGCACATGAACAAACACAAGCTCCGCTTCGGGCCTGCTCCGAGCGGTAATGAGGAAGCCTACCTCGCGATGCACCGAAACCTCGCAACCTACCTGTTTGTTCTCACGCACAAGAAGTAACTTGAGCGCGGAATGGGGAGTGGGGAATGAGAAGACAGCACTGTTGGTGTCTTCTCATTCCCTACTCCCCATTCCAGTACATCCCGCCCACGTTTCCCACTTGTGCCCACCCGCCGGCACGCTATACAACTACCGCGACGCTGCCGACCCGCGTCTCGTTCCTTTGAACGCGATTCGAGGCGGCACATTCATGTTTTGCACAAGGCGGTTTGCATGAAGCGCGCGCTCATCACCGGAATCACCGGTCAGGACGGCAGTTATCTCGCGGAACTGCTGCTCGAAAAAGGCTACGAGGTTCACGGCATCGTCCGTCGATCCAGCACCGAATCGTTTGAACGCATCTCGCATCTGGCCAACAAGATTCACCTTCACCAGGCCGATCTTCTCGACCAGCTCTCCATCATCGAGGTGATGAAGCTCTCGAACCCTGATGAAGTGTACAACCTCGCGGCACAGAGCTTCGTTCCTACCAGTTGGAAACAACCCGTGCTGACGAGCGAGTTCACCGCGATTGGCGTGACTCGAATGCTCGAAGCGATCCGGCTGCTAGGTCCGGACCGAATCCGCTTCTATCAGGCGTCGAGTAGCGAGATGTTCGGCAAGGTGCAGGAAGTTCCTCAGCGGGAAAGCACGCCGTTTTACCCGCGAAGTCCCTATGGAGTGGCGAAAGTCTACGGTCACTGGATCACGGTGAACTACCGCGAAAGTTACAACATGTTCTGCTGTTCGGGAATCTTGTTCAACCATGAATCGGAACGTCGCGGGAAGGAGTTCGTGACGCGCAAGGTGACTGATGGCGTTGCTCGGATCAAGCTTGGCATGTCGAGTGAGCTAAGATTGGGCAACCTCGATGCGAAGCGCGACTGGGGATTTGCTGGTTGCTACACGCGCGCAATGTTTTTGATGCTTCAGCAGGACAAGCCCGATGACTACGTCGTTGCCACAGGTGAAACGCACACGGTGCGCAGATTGGTGGAACTGGCCTTCGGCGCGGTCGGGCTGGACTGGCAGAAGTATGTGAAGATCGACCCGGCGCTCGTTCGTCCGGCCGAGGTCGATCTGCTCATCGGCGACCCGGCGAAAGCCAAGCGCATTCTCGGCTGGAAGCCGGAAGTGAGCTTCGAGCAACTTGTCGAGCGAATGGTGAAAGCGGATCTTGCGCGACTCCAGGGCCAGCCCGTGCCAGATTTCAAGGCCAGAGGTATTTGATTTCGGATTGTAGATTTCAGATTGCAGATTTGAAGACACACCAGTGCCTTGTCGGCTGCAACCAACCTGGGTTGTCTTTCAATCATCAATCTGAAATCTGCAATCGTCAATCCCATGCGAATTCTCATCACCGGGATCACGGGTTTTGTCGGCGGTCATCTGGTGGAACACCTGATGGCGGCGGGCGGGCACGCGCTCTTTGGTGTGAGTCGGCGAGGGGAGTGGCCGACGATTCTTGCGCACCTGGCAGGGCACGCGAAGCTCTTCGCGGTTGATTTGACGGATTCCGGAAAGGTCGAGAAGGTTCTCGCGGAGGTTCGTCCTGAGTGGGTGTTCCATCTGGCGGGTTACGCGAACACGGGCGGATCGTTTCGCGACCCGGATCGAGCCTGGACCGAGAATCTCACCGCGACACGCACGCTCTACGATGCACTCGCGCGTTCGGGACTTCGCCCGCGCACGCTCTTCGTTTCAACTGGACTGATCTACGGCGAACCGGATTGGCCAGACCACCCCTGCGACGAATCGAACACGCTTAAACCAGCCAGTCCCTACGCCGCGAGTAAGGCGGCCGCCGATCTGGTGAGCTTCCAGTACACCCGAAGCCCCGGCCTGGACATTGTTCGAGTGAGATTGTTTAACCAGATCGGTCCCAGACAAAGCGCGGACTTCGCCGTGCCGAACTTCGCGCGACAAATCGCAGCGGCTGAAGCGGGCAAGCAACCGCCGGTTGTCCACACTGGTGATCTTTCCGCTCTGCGTGACATCACCGATGTGCGCGACATCGTGGCCGCGTTCCCGCTTCTCCTGGAGAGAGGTACAAGCGGGGAAGCGTACAACGCGGCTCGCGGGGAATCGTTCCGGATTCAAGACTTGCTCGCTCGGCTGGTCGAGATGGCGCGTATTCCCACGCAGGTGAACCAGAAGGTGGAACCGGGCCGCAAGGCCGATACCGCGATCACGCGCGCGGATGCTACGAAACTCCGCAGCGCAACCGGCTGGCAGCCGCGCATCCCACTTGACCGCACACTCGCGGACATCCTCGATTACTGGCGCAAAGTCGCGAAGGGGTGATCCACCCGGTGGACTCATACGCAATCGCATGGATTCGTTTCCGTCTGCGGCGGGTTCCGCAAAATCCAATATAGTAGTTGACTTTTGTACAGTAATCACGCATACTGGAGTAGAAGGAACTGGCACGCCAGACCGACCACCCTGCGCGCCGGCAGCCACCCAACCCAGCGCCAGACAA
>JAKEEV010000145.1 GCA_022616395.1 Planctomycetia bacterium
AGGGGACTTCATCGCTCGACCTGAAGTATTTCGATGAGTGCGTGAAAAAGTCCGCGGAGGCGCTCAAGGGCGCGCTGATGAAGTCGGTAAAGTTCACGCACATCGGGACGAGTTCAGCGGAAGTGAAGGAAGTGGCTTCCAACAGGCGCATTCTCGGTGCCGATGGGAAAGTAAAGTTCACGCGCACTAGCGCGACGACCAAGAAAGAAGTCCGCGACGAGCCAGAAGGGTTAATCGACCCGAAACTTCGTACGCTCAGTTTCTGGGACGGCGAGAAGCCACTCGCGGCTCTGCACTTCTATGCGTGTCACCCGATGAGCTACTACGGAGACGGCCGCGTGAGCGCGGACTTCTGCGGACTCGCCCGCCAGAAGTTTCAGGATGAAACGAAGGTCTTCCAGGTTTACTTCAACGGCTGCGGAGGAAACATCACCGCGGGGAAATACAACGACGGAGCGAAAGTGAACCGGCCAGTGCTTCGCGACCGAATTTACTCCGCGATGTCGGCTTCGTGGAAGGAGACGAAGAAGACGGAAGTGAAGGAGTGGGATTGGCGATTCGAGCCGGTGAAACTTCCTCCTCGTCGGGAAGCATCATTCGGAGAAGAAGCAAGCAAGAAGACGCTGGACGACGTGAAGGCGATGACAGCGAGACGCAACAACGCCGCGTATCAGCTCGCGTGGCTCAAGCGTAAGGACAAACCGATTGAGGTGAACTGCCTGGACTTCGGCGGGAAGGTGTTCAACCTGTTTCTGCCGGGCGAGGCGTTCGTCGAGTATCAGCTTGCGGCACAGAAGATGCGCGCCGATGCCATCGTGAACGTGGCGGCGTATGGCGATGATGGTCCGGGGTACATCCCGACCGCGAAAGCCTACCTCGAAGGCGGCTACGAGCCGACCGTTGCTCTGGCTGGTTCCGATTCCGAAGACATCTTGCTCGCCGCGATGCGAAAACTTCTGAAAGCGGAAGGAAAACAGAAATGAAGACGCTTCTTGCGCTTGCCGCCACAATTGCCTTCTCCACGCCACTCGTTGCCGCCGATCCGCCCGCGCCCGCGTACAAGGCCGGAGTCGCGACGAAGATCATCACGCCGACGGAATTCATGTGGATGTCCGGTTACGCCTCGCGCACCAAACCGGCTACTGGGAAGGTTCACGATCTCTACGCGAAGGCGCTTTGCCTGGAAGATTCCACCGGCAAGCGGCTCGTGCTGGTGACGACCGATCTCATCGGCATTCCGCGACCGCTCGGCGAGCAAGTCGCGGCTGATGTCGAGAAGAAGTACGGCATCAAGCGCGACGAACTCATCCTGAGCGCTTCGCACACTCACTGCGGGCCGGTGATTCGCGAAAACTTGATCGACATGTACCCGCTCGACAAGGACGAGGCCGCGAAGGTCGAAACTTACACGAAGAAACTTCGCGAACATCTCGTTGAAGTGATCGGCGCATGTCTGAAGGATTTGCAGCCAGTTTCGCTGAAGCATGGAGCGGGGAAGGCCACGTTCGCGATGAATCGGCGCGAGCCGACAGCGAAGGGGATCATCAACGGTCGCAATCCCGCGGGTCCGGTCGATCACACGGTTCCGGTGTTGGTCGTTGAAGGAAAAGACGCGAAACCGCTCGCGGTCGTGTTCGGTTATGCGTGCCATAACACCACGCTGAGCTTCTATCAGTGGTGCGGAGACTACGCGGGCTTTGCTCAGATTGCAATTGAGAAAGCACTCCCCGGTGCGGTCGCGATGTTCTGGACCGGTTGCGGAGCGGACGCCAATCCGCTTCCGCGCGGGAAGATCGAACTCTGCGAAAAGTACGGCAAGGAACTCGCCGACGCGACGGTGAACGCGATCAAGGGCGCAAAGCCCATCACCGGCAAGTTCGCCTCGAAGTACGAGAAGATCACCCTGAAGTTCGGCGAGCTACCCACACAGCAGCAACTCAAGGCCGACTTGCTCAACAAGAACCGCGCCATCGTGAAGCGCGCGGAACGACTCCTCAAGCAGATCGAAGCAAACGGCAAACTCGATGACAACTACCCGCACTATCCGATTCAAACGTGGGCACTCGGCGATCAGGTGTTATTGGTGGCTCTTGGCGGTGAGGTCGTGATCGACTACCTGATTCGCCTGAAGAAGGACATTCCCACAAGCCGCAAGCTCTGGGTGATGGCTTACGCGAATGACGTGATGGCTTACATTCCCTCCGAGCGCGTGCTGAAGGAAGGCGGCTACGAAGCGGACTCGTCTCAGATTTACTACGGCATGCCGACCAAGTGGAGTCCGACGATCGAAAACGCAATCGTGAGCAAGACAAAGGAACTGGCCGCCGCGGTGACAGCATTACCCAAACCGCCCGGTCCGCTCACGCCGAAGGAAGAACACGCGACGTTCAAACTTGTCGATGGCTTGAAGATAGAACTGGTCGCGAGCGAACCCGATGTCGTTGATCCCGTCGCGATGTGCTTCGACGAACGCGGCCGGTTGTTTGTGTGCGAGATGCGCGGATACCCCAACGGAGGAGTAGGCACTGGCAACGAGACACGCGGAAAGATCAAGTGCCTCATCGACACCGACGGCGATGGCGTGTTTGAAACGTGCATCACGTTCGCCGAAGGATTGCGATTCCCGATGGGGCTTCAGCCTTACAAGGGCGGGCTGCTCGTCGCGGTTGCTCCCGATCTTCTTTATCTCGAAGACACCAACGGCGACGGCAAAGCGGACAGGACAACGGTGCTCTACACGGGTTTCTATACCGCGAACATTCAGCAGATGCTCAACAGTCTGCAATGGGGACTCGACAACTGGGTCTACGGTTGCTGTGGAAGCGATGGCGGGATGGTGAAATCCGCGCAGGTGAAGGACGCGGCTGCTATCTCGCTGCGCAATCGCGGGCTGCGCTTTCAACCGTGGAAGCCCGGAAGCCTGGAGCCGACGAGTTCCGGCGGGCAGTATGGACTCACGCCCGACAATTACCAGCGCTACTTCACCGCGACCAATGCCCAGCACCTCCGGCAGATCGTTCTCCCCGATCACTACCTCAGGCGCAATCCGTTCCTCGCGGTGTCGGCCGTCACGCTCGACATTCCCGAACACGGAGCGGCGGCGAAAGTGTTCCGCATCAGTCCGTTCGAGCCGTGGCGCGTTGAGCGAACTATCCGCCGCGCGGGTGGGGTTGATGCGAAGCGATTCCCCGGCACGGAGCTTGTTCCCGGCGGGTACATCACCTCCGCGTGTAGCCCACTGATTTACACCTCGGACCTCTTCGAGCCGGAGTTTCGCGGAAACAACTTTGTGTGCGACCCCGCGAACAATCTGATTCACCGCGAGATATTGAAAGAGAAGGGCGCGGTCTTCACAGCGGTCCGCGCGTACGAAGATCGCGAGTTCCTCGCTTCCACCGACAACTGGTTCCGGCCGGTTCATCTCACACTTGGGCCAGATGGAGCGATCTACGTGCTCGACTTCTACCGCGAGGTGATCGAAACGCCGCTCTCGCTGCCGGATGACATCAAGAAACAACTCAACCTCGAAAGCCGCGGACGCGGGCGAATCTGGCGCATTGCGCCGAAAGACTTTGAGCCAGCGAAGATGACAGACTTCACAAAACTCAGCGGGAATCAACTCGTCGAGGAGCTAACAAGCGTGAATTCGTGGAGACGAATCACCGCCCAGCGGCTGATCGTCGAGAAACAGGACAAGGAAATGGGTACTCGCATCCGGGAACTGCTCTCGAAGGCGCGGGGAACACCTGGCCGCGCGAATCTGCTCTGGACGCTTCATGGCCTGGGTGAACTGAAGGCTTCCGACCTAGAACCGATCTATTCCGACCCCGAAGCGGGTATTCGCGAGCAAGCCTTGCGGCTCTCGGAAGCTTTCTTCGCTGATTCACCGAAACTGCGCGAACTCGCTGCGAAGCTCGCGAACGATCCTTCTCCCCGCGTGCGGTTCCAGCTTGCCCTCTCCGCAGGCGCGCTGCCACCAGCCGAGGCCGCAACAGTGTTAGTGCTCATCTTGGAGAAGGATGCAAGCGATCCGTGGACCGTGACAGCAGCTCTGAGTTCCGCGAGCGCATGTAGTGTCGATTTGCTCGAAGCGCTCACCGCGAAGGCCAGGAAACCGAACCTCGTGATCGTGGCTCGACTCGCGGCTATGGTCGGGGCGAGTGGAAACGCGAAACGCATCACTCGCGTACTGACTCTAATCGCTGAAGGGCAATCCGCGACCGGAAGCGATCCCGCGATGCTTGACGGCTTGGGGCAGGGGATGCGCGGAAGCGCCAATCCGCTTCCCAACTGGTGGAAGAAGCCGCCCGCCGAAGCGGTGGAGGCAATGGCTAAACTTCGCAAGCGCTTCGACACCGCGGAAAGCACGCTGCGTAACGAAAAGGCCGACACGAGCCAGCGCACTGCCGCGGCGCGGTTGTTGGGATACGGGCCATTCGAGTTAGCCGACGTTGCGCTTACCGATGCGCTGACACCAACCACACCTGGAGACATTCAGCTCGCCGCGATCAAGGCGCTTTCGGCACACACCGACCCGAAAGTGAGCGAACTGTTACTCAAGAACTGGAAGAGTTACGGCCCATCCGCGCGCAGCGAGGCGATGAACGCGATGCTCATACGCCCCGAGCGCATTCTGAAACTGCTCGACGCTGTGGAAGCGAAGCGCGTCTCCGCAACGGAGTTCACGCCCGCGCAGGTTCAACTTCTTCACAACCACCTCAACCCGAATGTGCGGAAGCGCGCGGTCGCGGTCTTCAAACAGTCCACGGACCCCGACCGCGCGAAGGTTGTGAAGGACTATACACCCGCGCTCGAACTCAAGGGAGATGCGAGCAAGGGGAAACTGGTCTTCCAGCAGTCGTGTGCCGCGTGTCACAAACTCGATGGCGTGGGGAACGATGTCGGAGCGAACTTGCTCGCGGCTCTGCCGAACAAGTCAGGCGAAGACTTGCTCTCCGCGGTGTTCGACCCCAACCGTGAAGTCGATCCGCGGTACATCGGGTATCAGGTTGTTACGCTCGATGAGCGCGTACTGGATGGCGTGATCGCCACCGAAACGCCGACAAGTCTGACTCTGCGCCGCGCGGATGGGAAGGAAGACGTGATTCTGCGGTCGAACATCTCCGCCATCCGCTCGACATCGCTTTCGCTGATGCCGGTCGGACTGGAGAAGGAGCTATCGAAGCAGGACGTAGCGGATTTGTTCGCGTATCTGAGAGTGGCCGGTAAATAACAGAGCCGGACCGTCAGGGAACGTTCTTGCTCTTCGCTCCCTGACGGTCGCGGCTCTAATTCTTCGCTCCCTGACGGTCGCGGGGCATTACTCATATTCGTTCTTCGGTGGTACCTTTTTCACATCGGCGATGTCGCTGACGAGAATCACGGGCACATACCGCTCCTGGTTGGGCACTTTCAAGAACTGAATCACACCCTTGACGCGGACCCAGTCGAAGTCGATGTAACCGCTCACCGCTTGTGGAACCACGATGCGCACCTTCAGTGGTATGGTGTCCGCGGCGCAGCATGTCATCTTGAGGCGGAAGAGAGTGAATTCCTTGTCCGCCAGTCGTTTGAACCGACCTTCGAGAATGGCCGTTGTGCCTTGCATTTCTCCTCGTTTGCGCTCGTCGTAGGCAGCGTCATTGAGGTCGTTGAAACGCATTTCCATCCCGGCCTGCGAGATCACCGAGAGCTTTGGCTCCCCGCCTCCTGGAGGAACAACCTCTCGGATCATTAACCCCGTTTGCGACTTCAGAATGCGCACGATAGAACCATCTGGCTCGTTCTTCTCTTCCACGAGCGTCGCATCCTTGCGCATCTCCGCGAGTGCCACACCAGAAATCCCCTCATCGCCTGAGTTGCGGCCATCGAGTTTCATCTCTGCTTTCATGGCCAGTTCTTGCATCGCCTGACTCGGCATTCCGATGATGAAGAGCGTGATCGGCACCACAAGAACCAGCATGGTGACGAACACCCATGAGAGGTCGTGGTTGTGAACGTGGTCGTGGTCATCTTCGAGCGGAATGCCAAGCGGGTTGTGGTTGCACTCCGGGCCATGAGCCTGACCGGGAGCGTGATTGCAATTCTGATCGTTCAGCGCCTGAAGTGCGCCTGCCTCTCTCCAGATGGCGATTCCGCGAAGCACGACAATCACTCCGAGTATCGCAAGCCCGCCGTAGAGAACCGGCAGATGGAAAGGCTTCGCCAGGATGTAGTTCAACATCCCGTTGCGGTACATCATCACCGCGACAAAGCCGAGTCCGCCACACACAAGCAGGCCAAGCAACTGCTCGGTGAAGTAGTCGCGGGCCGACTCGCCGGGATGCAGGTGAGCATGGGCCATGATGACGAACTCCATTTGGTGGAAGGGCGGACCACTTCGATTGACGCTCAACCGCGCGCTGAAGGTAGACCGGTCCAGCCATTCGCCTGATACACCAAGTGTACCATCAGGGTGAATATCAACACTTGTAGTGTAACAGACAGCACGATGATTATGATGAGGCGCGGACGGAAGACCCGCGTGTACATCAGAAGCAGTTTCAGGTCAAGCATCGGGCCGAGGACGAGGAACGCGAGCTTCGCTGAAGTGTGCATCTTCGTGAAACTGGCCGCAACGAACGCATCCGCCTCGCTGCACAAGCACATCACGACTGCCAGAGCCATCATCGCGGGGATCGCGAGATACGGTTGATCGCGCGAGAGCGCTTCCACCTGACCCGGTGTGATGAAGAGCTTCGCCGCGGCCGCGAGCGCTGCGCCGATGATGAGGAACAGAGTAATATCGACGAAGTCATGCATCGCGGTGGCGGAGATATTCCCCAACCGGTCGATGAATGCTTTTTTCTGTGGGGGAAGGGGGTCAGGATCGGTTCTGGTCGGTGCCGGAGCTGGAATCGCAGGTGTCACGGGAACCGCCATTGGGGCACTCAGCGGAGCCGCGACATCCACCAACAACGACTTGCCATACTTGCGGTATTGCGACTGCACCACCAGGCCCGTCACGCACGCGACCACGAACGCTAACCCAACACGCAACCCGACCATCTCCCAGCCGATATTGTGATCGCGGAAGGCGATCCACGTGCTGAAGATAACGACCACGTTGATAATTGGCCCCGCGAGCATATACGCAATGCAACACGCCAGCGGCAACCCCTTCCGCAACAGCCGGCGCATCACGACCAGAATTCCGCACTCACACATGGGGAAGATCAGACCGAGCAGAGCGCCGATCATTACTGCCGGGAGCATTTGCTTGGGGAGGAATTTCGTGATGGCTTGTTGCGGAAGGAATTCTTCGAGGATGCCGGCGAGGATTGCTCCCAGAACAATGAACGGCATCGCCTCCCACAGGATGGCGAGGAACTTGATGAGAAAAAGCGAGACGGCTTCTTCCGGCGTGAGCTGCGGCACGAGGACACCGTTGGCGAGTAAGCCCGAACACAAATGCTACGCCCGCCAAAGCCGACGGGTTCGCACGCTCACGGGCATTGTCCGAATGGGTGATCCGGGGAGCAAGGGTCGCCCGGTCCGTGACTGTGACGCGGGCGAAGGAACACCTTCCCGCCAAAGATCGGCGCGAACCGATTCCACACCGCAACCCCAATCATCGACGCCAAGAAGAGGAGAACACAAACCACCACGATGACCCCGCTGGGGTTAAAGCCCACGCTCTGTTTATGAACAGTAATAGTTAGCTCGGTACTCAGCCAGTAGCCGATCAACCCGGAGCCGAGGCAAAACGCCACCGTCAGCCAGAACATCTGCCTCACGTTTCGAGAGACATTCGCCGCTGCCGCCGCGGGTACAACGAGCAGGGCATTGATAAGCAGAGCACCGACCGCCTGGATGGAGAGATTCACAACCAGAGCGAGGAGGATGATAAAGAGGTAATTGTTGAAGGTCACCGTCATTCGTCGCGTGCGCCCCAGGCTGGGGTTAAAGCTGGCGAACATGAACTGGTTGTATCGCCACACGAACACGCCAACGACCAGAAGAAACGCACCACAGAGGTAGACCAGATCGGCTTCGGGCACCAGCGACAGATTGCCGAACAGGAATGTTTCCAGATTCACGCTACTCTGCTGTTGGATCACCGTTGTGAGCATCGCTCCGAAACCCAGAGCCAGCGCGAAGAACACGCCGATGACGGTATCGTGAGCCAATCCTGTTCTGTCCCTCACATAGACCATCCCAGCTCCGACCGCGATGCCGAAAAGCACCATCACCAGAGGCACCATCCATGTCGCCATCTCCTTATCGCCGTCCCGCCACAACACGGTGAGGTAGCCCAACGCAACGCCCGCGAAAGCGCAGTGTGCCATCGCGTCGCTGAAGAACGCCATCCGGTTCCCGACCACCATCGCGCCGACCATGCCGCACAACAGACACAGCACGATGATGGTGAGATAACTCTTCACCACGAACGTGTATTCCGCGCCGGTGATGCTCGTCAGCCAACGGATAAAGTCGGCCATCAATTCTTCAGGCATGTGATTCCCCGATCACCTCAGAGGCGTTTGGCCGCTCGACGCATCAAGTCAATCGCGGTAGTTGCTTCTTGCGGAGTGATAATGAGCGGCGGAGCCACGCGCACGACTTTCTTCGAGAGCGGGCCAAGCAAGTGAATCCCATCACCACTCGCTCCATCGCCCTGATAGCACGCCAGAACGAATGCATTGGCCCATTCACTCGCCGAGCGGGTGCCGTGGTCGCGGAACTCCACACCCCAGACCATTCCTCCGCGTTCCCCGCGCACGTGAGCCACGACAGGCAGCTCCTTGAGCGAAACAAGCCCGCGTTCGATCAAAGCAGAGCTTTCCTTCATCTCGGCAAGAACATCACGAGCCGCGAACTCGTCCAGTGTTGCCAGTACGGCCGCGCAGCAGAGCGGGTTCGCGCTCCAGGTGTCCGAACCTTCTCCGTAATCGAGTGACGAGAACACATCCAAGCGCCCCACAGCGACCGCGACAGGGATACCGTTGCCAAGCCCCTTGCCTAACACCACGATATCCGGCTCGATCCCGTAAGTCTCGAATGCGAACATCGTACCGGTGCGGCCGAAGTTCGATTGCACTTCATCCAGGATGAAGATGATGTCATTCGCGCGACAGAAGCGTTCGAGAAGTTGCAGATATGCTTTTGGCGGGTGGTAAGACCCTCCTCCTCCCAGATATGGCTCGGTAATCAGCGTGCCGATCTTCCGTCCGAACTGGTGGAGCAGGGCATCGAGTTCCTTCTGGTAGGGCGTGGGGTCGAATGGTTCATCACGCACAGTCACGTCTCGGCATTCCGTCATCGGAAAGGAGATGAACCGCACTCGCGGATCGCGCTCGGAATCGGTTTCGCTTCCCGTGACGGCGTTCGCCAATCCCTTCTTGCCGTGGAAGCCGAATCGAGTGGCGAGAATCATCAGTCGGGTGCGGTCGCGGGCTTGCGCGGCCCAGAGAGCCTTTTGAATCGCCTCCGACCCGGACGCGGCCCACATCACCTGTTCCATTCGCGCTCCACCGGGCGATTTGCGAAGCAGAGCGATGAGCTTCTGAGTTGCTTCCACTTCAACCGGCGTGATGGCGTTATAAGCCGTCATGGGCGCGGCGGAAAAGAATCGGTTCTCGTTCGGTCCGCTTCCCCAGCCCATGGAGCGCGAAAACCTCCGCATCCATTCGCTCGGATTGTGGCCGAGATTCGACACAAGTACCCCAGACGTGAAGTCGTAGAGCCGCCGGCCTTCCGAGGTCCAGTGATAAATCCCAGCGCTTTTCGCCAACACCGCCTGAGTCGGTGTGAACGTGCGGAGTGAGTGCGGTTCGAGGCGAGTAAGCTTCTCGCGGTCTGTGTTGGATCGCGCTTCGCCGGCGTGTTGGATTGCGGAAGGCATGGAGTTCTCCGTTACATCACCCGAAGGTATTGTGGCGGAACGCACTCGACAAGCCACACTCCGTTCGCGGAGCAGTAGAACAGGTGCCCGTCCGCGCGCATTCGCGCTGCGTCAATCACCAGAATCACCGGCTTGCCGTGGCGTGCCCCGACCTTCGTTGCTGTTGTTGTATCGGGGGAGAGGTGAACGTGATGCCTGGCCATCTTCACAAGCCCATCGCGCAGAACAGCGGCCAGGTTCCGCTCGGCGGTGCCGTGGAACAGCTCCGCGGGCGGCTCGGACGGTTCAAGTTGAAGATCCACCTCCGTGGAGTGGCCTTGATTGGCTCGGATTTTCGTGTCCGTCTCGTCGATGGCGAAGCGCTGCTTGTCGCACGCCTTCACGACCGCGATCAATTCATCGCGAGTGAAGGTGAACCCCGCACCGCTTGCGCCGCTGAGCAAGTCGTCGATGAGAACCCAGCCGCCCGGTTCAAGCGTGAGCTTGGCGCGTTCTGGTTCATGCCGCAAGACGAGCGACATGAACTTGCTGATTCGGATTCGTCGTTTGTCGTCCACGATTAAACCCGCCCTTCGTAGAGGACAAGCGGTTTGGCGTTGCCGGGTTCGTACAGAGCCAGTCCACCGGCCGGGCTGTTGACCTTCACAACACAACTAGGAGAGCCGTCCGCGGCTCGTGAGAGAATCGCTTCAAGCGACTGCACGATGGCCACACAGATGCGATCCGCGGTGATGTCGTTGTAGGTGAGTGCTCGCATTTGCCGCAAGCGCTCGTCTCGAGCCTCGGATCGACCGCCAAACTCGACAAACGCCACTTCGGAGAAAAACCGCTCGATGATTTCGATCCCGTATCCGCGTTGCGACCGTTCGCCCCACGGTTCAAGGAACGTTCCGTTGTAGTGATAGTTC
>JAKEEV010001093.1 GCA_022616395.1 Planctomycetia bacterium
CAAGTTGGCAGGTCAACATTTGCGGGCTTCGGGCGCACCGCTTTCAAAAGCCCTTGGATTTCGGGGACTCTCTCCCGCAAAGTCTTTCACGGCGTTGCCCGAAGGGGCGGAGAAATACACATCACGCGGAGCGTGATGACTACTATGAAAACCGCCTTGGCAAGGCGGGCCTACGTTTCGCGTTCACCGCTTTTTCTTTTTGCCGTGGTCGGGTTGTTGAGTCTGTTGCACCTTCGGTTGCTGCGAGGGCGGGATGGCCGCGGCCGCCGCGGGTGTGGACGCAGGCGCGGGGGTCGGCGCGGACGGTGTTGGCGCTGAGGGCACAGGCGCGGGCGAGGCGCCCTTCGCGGCTTCTTCGGGCGGCAAATAGCGCCGACCGGGACGCGCCTTCGACTCCTCCACAACTCGCAGGAACAACTGTTCGAGCGTACTCGCCGGGTGGCCAACAGTTTCGAGTTCCCCGCCGTGTTTCTTGAAGACCGCTTCCAGATCAGCTCTCAATTCCGGCGATTCCTTCACCTGCTTCGCCACCACCTCCAACCGCAGCGCGTCCTCAACGAGCGTCGAGACCTTGCCGAGCGTCTGAAGGTCTCCGTTGTAAAGAATCGCGATCCGGTCGCACACGTCCTGCACGTCATCGAGCCGGTGCGAGCACATCAGCACCGTCTTGCCCTTCTTGCGAAGATCAAGAATGAGGTCTTTCATCCAGCGCGTTCCGAGTGGGTCGAGACCAGAGGTCGGTTCGTCGAGGATGATGAGTTCCGGGTCATTGATGAGCGCCTGCGCAAGCCCGATTCGTTGCCGCATGCCCTTGGAGTATTCCCGAAGGATGCGTTTCTTGTCCGCGGAGAGGCCGACCATGTCGATGAGTTCAGCCGCTCGCTTTCGCCGCACATCCGGGTCGATGTTGAACAGCCGGCCGTAGAAGTCGAGCGTTTCTTCGGCGTTGAGGAAGCGGTAGAGGTACGACTCTTCCGGCAGGTAACCGACGCGTTCGTTTTTCTCGACCTTCGCGGCCGGTTCACCGAACACGAAGGCATCGCCAGAGGTGGGGAAGAGCAAGCCGAGCAAGAGCTTGATGGTTGTGGTCTTGCCCGACCCGTTGGGACCGAGCAGCCCAAAGATTTCGCCCTTGAAGATTTTCAAATCCAGCGCGTTGAGCGCGGTCTTCTTCTTGCGGCCCCAGAAGTCTCGGTAGACCTTGGTGAGGCTGCGAGTTTCAACAACGAGATCTTCGGCCATTTCGCGGCCTCCAGACTGCCCGCGAGTCGAGCGACAGGAAGGCAAGGACAAGGGTGATACGCACCGCCCGACGCGGAGGTTCGCCGGATATGGTAGGAACCCGACAGGGGTTGCGGCGAGCGGGCAGTCGCTGAATGTGCAACATCGGCTCGTTGACCCGCCTTGGCGCGAAGGTTAGTGTATCGACACAAGCGACCGATGAAGACACGCACCGCCTCAAAGCGGAACATCGTCGATTCCGACCCGCCAGCGCTGAACTGCGGGAAGCGGTCCGAATCGTGCTCGTGAAGGAACCGATCCTCAAGCCGGACTACGACAAGGCGATGGCCGCTGGCGTGATGCCCGAAGCCGAGGCCGAGAACCTCCGCATCAAGGGCGGCGTGCTGAGCGAGCGCCCAATCCTCGTGGAGATTCGCCGGCCGTGAAGTAGGACAGGCTTCCAGCCTGTCTGTCTTTCCAGAGACGGCCCTTCTGGGCTGTCCTACTTGCGCTTCATCCCGTTCTCCCCACCTCCTCACGATCACTTCACTTTTTAGTTGACTTGCCCCTGTGCGATGTCTGTAATTTCTGAATAGGGTGAGGCCAGACTCGCAGTCCTTTCATTCTGGCTCGCCCGGCGGGTTTCAACTCCTTGAATTCCCGCAGTTTCGTTCCAATTTCGCTCCTTTCTCCCCGGGTGCGGTCATGGTCCGTCCACGTCTTCGGTCTGGGTTCACGCTCATCGAGTTGTTGGTGGTGATCGCAATTATCGCCATCCTCATTGGTCTACTTCTCCCCGCAGTCCAGAAGGTCCGCGAGGCCGCGGCCCGGATGCAGTGTTCAAACAACCTCAAGCAACTCTCCCTGGCGTGCCACAACTACCACGACGCCTTGGGGACGCTCCCGCCGTCGCGGGTGGCGCGCGACGCCTACGCCACTTGGCCTGTGCTCGTGATGCCCTACATCGAAGGGGACAACATTTACAAACTGTGGAACGTCCCGCTGGGCTACGCCGATCAGACGCTCCAGGCGCGAACGAGCTACAGCAAGATCTTCTTCTGCCCAGCTCGTGGCGCACCGCGGATCAGTCCGAGCAACCAGAACCGGCCCGGCACGGGCATTCCACACGGAACCTACCAGGGTCAGCCACGCGACCTGTCTGGCGCTTGTGGCGACTACGCCTGTTGCGCCGGCGACGGGACGCGTCGCAATCAGCGCGGCGCGACCGGAGCGATGATTAGCGGCATGGTGACTGACCCGGCCGGCCGTGGGCCGCAGAGTGGAGAGAACGGGATCGACCAGCCAAACGCCAATCCACCCACCCTGCCGCTGGTTCCGATTCGGGGCTTCCGCGGCTACACAACGCTTCAGACGATCACCGATGGCACGAGCAACACGTTCCTGTTAGGCGAGAAACATGTGGTCAGGGGTCGCGAAGGGCGAGAGAACACCGGCGACCACTCGTACTACAACGGGATCGGCTACAACTCCGCCCAGCGCGTGGCCGGCCCGAGCTATCCGCTTGCTCGCCACCCGCTTGATACCAGTGCGAGATTCTCCGACCGGTTCGGTGGCCCGCACACGAACATTGTGATGTTCGCCATGTGCGATGGCTCGATCCGGTCGATCCGCACCAGTATCGACACCGCGAACCTCAGGCGCCTGGCCATGCGCAGCGACACTCAGGTTATCACCACCGATTTCTAACCTCGGTTTTGGCGGGAAGTGGCGTGTGGGTCTGGCCCAAACACCACGCGCATCCTTCCCGCTGAAACTCCCGAATGGGAGGGCGGATCCGATGCGATTCGATCAAACTCTCCGTCGGCGTGGGTTGTGGAGCATCGTGGTTGGCCTGGGACTTGTGTTCCTGGCCGGCTGCGGCGGGAAAGCTCAGTATCCCGTTCACGGCAAGTTGGTCTATGCGGATAACGAGGAGCCGGTGAAGGAACTGGCTGACTTCGAGGTGATCTTCACCTCCGAGTCGCTTGGGGTCAGCGCGCGAGGAACGATCCAGCAAGACGGCACGTTCCAGTTGGGCACTATCAAGGAGACCGATGGCGCACCGGCGGGCGAGTACATCGTCACGCTGACGCAACCGTACCGCGAACCGGAGCGGCCTTATGTTGGTGATCGCGTCGTGGACCCGGCTTACGAAGACCCGGACACGAGCGACTTGAAAGCGGAAGTGAAGGCGGAGAAAAACGACTTCGTCTTCAAGCTCCGCCGGATCGAGAAAAAGAAAAAGTAGTCGGAATTGCGTCAAAAGCCTCTCGTCAATCATTGTCGCGAGAGGGGGGTGTGGTAATGGATTCTGGCGTTGGGCGCGATTCACTCAGCCGGCTGACGCCGGCGGTTCGACGGGGCATTGTCGAACCGCCGGCGTTAGCCGGCTGGGTTGTCTTCAGCGCCAGAAACGATTACTGCACCCGGCGAGAGGCTTTGTCATTCTCTGACCTCGTGCGAGTGCCCCTCAGCGACCGTTGACCCCGCGAAGCGAGCCGGTTAGCGTATTGTCGGTCGAGGGAGGATGCGCATGTTGTCCGCGAACCGGATTGACAGGGCAGTCGAGCGGGCACCAACAACCGTGTTGCTTGGGGTTCTCTTGCTCTTCCCGGCCGCTCTCTTTGGGATTGAGGGGATGACGGCCGCGGCTCTGTTGCTGTCTGGGGTCACCGGGCTTCTGGCACTTGACTGGCGATCCAACGCGTGGACCGCGTTGGGGGCCTTCTGCGGGTTGGTCGTGATTGGTGCGATTGTGGCGGTTCTCATTCTGGAGTTGGTCGCCGGCCGGTTGCGGTCACCCTCAATCTGGGACTTCGCGGACGCGGCCCAGGCCACGTTGATACTCGTGCGCCAGGCTGTGATCTTGCTCGCCGTGATCTGGCAGACCGCGCGCCGCGCCTGCTTGGGCTAATCAACCTTCTGGCGGGACCGCCAGCGTCTCGGGTGACTCCGCGGGTTCCTTCTCCCGTTTCTGATTGCGGTATTGCCCGCCCCACGTCCCATTGCGGTCAACCCACCACACCGCCAATCGCAGCCAGACCATGACCACGAGCATCGTCAGGAAGAGCAGAGACGGGAGGATAATTCCGAGGTTATGTCTCCACTTATTCAGGTAGCTCAACCCGATGGCGAAGAGTACCACGAGGGCCAAACTGATGGCGCTGGTGATCTGGTGGTCGAGCGGGCGCAGAGCCTGTTCACGAGACACGCCCGGATGAATCTCCCAGAACCTCACCCAGCCCGGCCAGTCGAGCGCGGTCGCGGCGTGAGCGGGAATCTTCGCGGCTCGTCGACTCTTTCGGCGCGGCTTCTTCAGCACAGCGGGGAAAGATTTGGGCAACTCGGAAGACTCGGCAGAGTCGGGCGACTTCCGTGAGGCCGGGTCTTGCCCGTAGTATTCGCTCATCACCGCGTAGAGTTCAGGATGCCGCGCGTACATCTGCTTGGACTTCTCGAAGAACGCCTCCGTTGCGACCGCGAA
>JAKEEV010001094.1 GCA_022616395.1 Planctomycetia bacterium
ATCGGGCAATAGCCGCACTTACACATCTGGTGGATGTCCACGGAGGCCAGACGCGCCAGGAAGGGGGATTCGGCGAGTCGGCCGACTTCGTTGGATGCATCCGGGAAATAAGCCGTGCGAATTGTTGGTGCGATTTCAAACAACTTCTCCGCATCGCGTGTGAATCCCGTCGCGGACATGCTCACGCCGTCGAGGAATCCGCGCCGGAATGTCCAGTCGCGCCCGAGCCGAGCGTTGCGGAGTGCCTGCGTCCAGCGATCCGCGTGCTCTTTGAGGATGGCCTTTGCCTCTCGTTCGAATTGTTTTCGCTCTTTGCTTCCCGGCGGGAGGTGTTCAAGCTGACACTGAGCGCGAATGAGCGCAGCGTGCGCCTTGTCGTCGTCGGTGCCGCGTTCATCGAGCCAGTCCGCGAACACCAGTCTTGGCGTGTCGTCGTCTGGTTCGGCGAGAATCGCAGTGAGGAACGATTGTTCTTCCTGGCTGGTCATGGCAGGGGTCCTTATCAAGTTCGCGTACCGTGATTGTAGTGATAGCACCTCTGGGCCGGGTGGAACCAGTTCAATGCCCAAGCAATCTCTTCGTGACTGGTTGGTAAGAGTGTCAATGAACGCGGGTTGGAAGGGTGACTTTTGGCATTGTGGCCCCAAGTCCCTTCCAACCCACATCGGCTGGCAATTGATCGGCTGTCGCTGGACGTCAACGAGTCAGTTGATGCGGTAGAGCATATCAACCCAGTAATTGGTGTCTTGATAGGTGAGCGTCGGGAATCCGCCTCCGGTTCCGTACCGATAGACTCCATTGCCTCCGTTTGAGTCGGACGGAAGCAGATTGATAGGCCCACTCTCGATGCCATCGGTCAACCCGAGTTCGTCCGCCGCGTAGCCACCCTCACTGGCGTAGTAAGAGGCGATGTAGGTCTTACCGGTCTGGAGTGTGACGGGGGAATTCAGGTACACGGTCTGCCAGCCGGGTGTGGAACTTTGACCTTCGATGACGGAGCCACTGCCGAGAAGGTTGCCATCTTCGTCCCACAAATGCACGGTGTAGCCACTATCGATTGCCACCCCGCGGTAGAACCGAATGGCCAGAAGTTCCCCCGCGGCATCGACACTGAAGCGGACTCCGACTTCGACCGGCTCGGTGTCGGGATCGACCGCGTTCGTCGGCGTGGCCGAGTTGGACCACACGCTGTAGGTGCCGGCGGGGTAGGGGAGAGTCGCCGAGACTTCGTTTGAGCGCGGGCCTTGACCATGCGGGGACGAATTGAAGACCGCTGCCACCTGGTAGTAGTAAGTCTGGCCGGGAGTCAGTCCGGCTTCGCCGTTGACGTCGTTCCAGAACGTGGATGTGTTCCCGCTGACAATTAATGTCAGTTCGCCGGATGTTGTGCCCCGGTAGAGGTTGTAGGAAATCGCCCCGGAGACAGAGTCCCACTCGACCCGTATCGAACGACCTGGCTGCGGGGTCGCCGTCAGGTTGGCGGGTGACGGTCCCGGCGTGGCGAATGCCTGTTCCGATCGGATTCCCTCATCGCTTCCCGACAGCGCGCTGACGGAGTATCCGTATGTCGTGCCGGCCACGACATCGGTATCAATCAACGTGGTCCCGGTCACATTGGAACCGATGCGGACCAGCCCCTCGCCTCTGGGAACGTACACGTTGTAGCCGGTAGCTCCGGCGACTGGCTCCCAACTGATCGTGACTCGATCCGTCCCCGCGGTGGCGATCACGCCCGTTGGGGCAGCCAACGGAGTGTAATAGGTGTAGTTGTCGGCCGAAGTATTCGTGGAGGTGCCGAGCGAAGTTCGGACCCGCACGTCCACCACTCCCGCGGAGTGAGTCGGAGTCTGCACGAAAATGCGCGTGTTCGTGGAGGAGGTGACGGTGCCCTCCACATCACCAAAGAAGACTCGCGGGGTGCCTCCGGCGGTGAAGTTGGTGCCGGTGATTTCGACGAACTGGTCCCCGGTGGTTGGTCCACGACCGGGACTGATCGCGGTGACCGTTGGTAGCTGGTCCGAAGTGGTGAAGACAGGAGTCACCCAGTAGTTGGAAGCCCGGTAACTCTGCGTCGGCAAGGTAACCGAGTTGCTTCCGTAGATGTAGACTCCATTCGGGCCGAATTCATCGGATGGCTCCGCGTCGAGTGGGCCGGCATCAATACCGGTGCCATCAAAATAGTCGTAGCTGTAGGAGTATCCGCCTTGGCTGGCGTGATAGGCGGCCACATATGTTTCACCGGGATTCACGGTCACGTTGCCGATGTATACTTTCTGCCAGCCCGGAGTCGGTCCCTGACCTTCGATAACGATTCCATCCGCCAGCAGAGTCCCGTCCGCCTCCCACAAACTCACCGTGTAGCCGCTATCAATCGCCACCGCGCGGTAGAAACTGATGTAATCCACGATACCAGTGGTCTCGACAGTGAACTCAACTCCGAGTGTGACCGCACTGGTGTCCGAACTGGCCGTTTGAGCATCGGGTGCAACCGAGGTATCGAACAACGTGTACGTCGCCGGGACATCGCGGGCTTCCAGTTCCTCCACTCGGCCCCCCAACACTGAGGGGCGAGAGGTTCGGTCAGACGGGACTCGCTTTGCGCGCTTGGAACTTCTGGTGCCAAAAAGCCACCACATCGGAAACTCCTCGTTGAACTTCTCTGGGTTGATCGCTTCGGTTTCAATTCCCAGTGCCATCACGGCACCGGGTTGGGAGAAGCCGAAGCACTCCTGAGCGACTCACGACCGGCAGGTGGGTGGAGTACCCGATGGTAGGGGCTGACCGGGGCCGGGTCGCGAGAAGTTGATGCAAGTCTATTGGCCGTGAGAGGTGATGAGCAGTTCGCTGAAAAAGGAGAGTTCCAGATCTGGAAGAGCGGCCGGTTTTCATCCTCCATACATAATTTCGTTACAGACCGATCCGCGCTGGGAAACGAAAGATCGGTTCACCGCGAGTCATCCACGATCACGTCATCGTCGGGCAGACCTGGACCAGGCCCGCAGCCAATGGCACTCCCTCACTCTCCTTGGGCTTCCGGTCAACAACTGTGTGTTACTGGTGTTTGGCCCGAAAGACCCGAAGCCACGGGCCAAACATCAGACACACATTTGTTGACCGGAAGGGAGAACCGGCTCTTGTGCCGGTCTTTCGCGTTGCACCCAGACTGGAGCGTCCGGAGAGTCGATGATTTCCAGCGCTGGGAAGAGTCGCTTCACGAGCCGCCGGTGCTGAATTTCGTGCTCGTGCGGAATCGCATCATCGTCCGCGCGGTAACCCACGCGGATCGACTGCCGACCCGTCAGCGCATCACGCCTTAGAGAGATGATGAGTTCGGCCACGCGGTTGCTCCCGAGATTCACTTCTTGTATGCGATTTTGCAATTTGGCAGTTCCTTGCGGAGTTCCGCCGCTTCGTTCGCCTTGATGCGCTGAGTGCTGATGTCGAGTTCCTTGAGGTTCTTGAGGTTCGGCAGAGCGCGGATGCCCTTGATCGTGACGCTGGAGTTCCACACGTTGAGCTTCTTGAGGTTCTTGAGGTTGCCGAGTTCGGCCAGCCCCTTGTCGGTCAGGCCGTAGCTCGACCGGAGTTCTTCGAGCTTCTCCAGTTTCCCGATGTGGGCGTAGCCTGCGTCAGTCACGGAGCTGCCGAACAAAACGATGGCGCGCACTTCGGGGAGTTCGCTCAGCACTTTCATGGCCCCATCGCCGACGTTGCAGTTGTTCGCGTTCAACTTCCGGAGTTTCTTCATCCCCTTCAAAACGTGCGAGAATGCATCGTCGCGGAAACTAAAGCCACTGACAGTCAGTTCCTCCAGGTTTATCAGCGCCGCGAGTTCCTTCACACCCGCGTCGGTATACTTGCCCTGTGGAACGTGGAGTATTTTCAGGCTCTTGAGTTTCGCCAGACTCTTCAAGCCCTCGTCGTCGAGCGGGCAGTTTGACGGCATGAAGACGTGTTCCAACGGAAGGTCCGCCAGCGCGCTCAACCCCGGCCCGCTCACTTTGTTCGTCATGAAATCGATGCGGCGGATCGTCTTGAACGCGAGCAGTTGTTTCAGATCGTCAGCGCTCACGTCCTGGCTGTACACCTTGACCTCGACGACCGGGTGATCCTTCTGCGTCGTGTCGCGCTTCACTTTGGCCTTGAGCTTCTCCAGTTGCTCCTCGGCCTTGTCTTTCTTCGTCTTCGGGTTGATGTACGGCTCGAGGGTTTTGTCCTTGGGCTGCCCCCGGCCGAACTGCACTTCACTTCCCGCGAGCAAGAAGAAACACGCGAACGCACCGACAACGACCAAGCGGCAAATTGCGAACGTGACTCGGCTGTGTCTGGCGACTGGTGATTGGCGTTCC
>JAKEEV010001095.1 GCA_022616395.1 Planctomycetia bacterium
GAACTCCGCCGTGTACGTCGTTCGGGAACGAGCCATTGGTGAACTCCTTCGTCTGAGTTTACACCACTAACTGCGCGTCCACAAAACTTGGGGAACCTCAGCATGAACGATACGCTTTATATCGTCGTCGTACTTGGATCTTCGACGTGTACAGTTCCAGGGAGCGATGCCCAGACGTTT
This sequence comes from Planctomycetia bacterium, assembly GCA_022616395.1. Taxonomy (GTDB): domain Bacteria; phylum Planctomycetota; class Planctomycetia; order Gemmatales; family Gemmataceae; genus Gemmata. Next base: position 181 of record JAKEEV010001095.1, read on the forward strand.
TTGCTCCTCGATGCACGCGGGCGATTATTGGATCGTCTCATCTGTGAGATCAATTCCCGACTCACCCGGCGCTTAGCGGGGCGATTCTATACGTCGATGCACGCCATGCCACTTCTTGGACAGGTTCATCTCGTGACCCACCTCGACTGGGTCGACCCGCAGGGGTCGAGTTACTGCCTGCATCATCGCGGTGTTAAAGCCCGATTCTTCTGGGAAGAGGAATCGTCTCCAGATGACAGGTTTCCAGCAGGAAAGCCGCCGAAGTTGGACTTGGAGGGGTTGTGTTGCATCGCCGTTCAAGCCGGTCAGTTTCGAGTGTTGTTTCCCGTCAAGTGACAGAGGCGAATTCTCGCTCGTATTCCTTCCCGAAAGCTTGTTCGGTTTACTTGCTGAAAGGGTGGGGGAATTGGCTTCGGCCCACCCTTCGCGATTTGCTTGCTTACTTCTCGCCGGCGGCGTGGCGGAAGTAGGCGCTGGCGTTGTTGGTGTCGATCGTTGGAGCGCCAGGACGCCAGTTCGCCGGGCAGACTTCTCCGTGCTTCTCGTAATGCTGAAGAGCGTCCAAGACTCGCAGAGCTTCATCCACACTGCGACCCAGAGGCAAGTCGTTCACCGTGATATGTCTGATAATCCCGCCTTTATCGATCAAGAACAGCCCGCGAAGCGAAACTCCCGCCTCCAACAGCACGCCGTAGTCCGCGCTGATCTTCTTCGTCAGGTCCGCGACCAGCGGATACTTCAGTTCGCCCAATCCACCCTCCTGACGCGGAGTGTTGATCCACGCGAGGTGCGAATACTGGCTGTCCACCGATACGCCGATCACCTGACATCCGCGTTTCTCGAACTCATTCACGCGGTCGCTGAACGCGACGATCTCCGTCGGGCACACGAAGGTGAAGTCCAGCGGGTAGAAGAACAACAGCACGTAGTTCTTTCCGCGAAAGTCGGAAAGCTGGAAGTTGGGCGTGATGATGCCGTTGACCACCGCAGACGCGGTGAAATCGGGAGCGTCCTTCGTCACAAAGGCGGGCATACGTTGAGATACTCCTCAAGGTTGTTTTTCGGCCTGGGACCGACCAGAGCCACCCGGAGAAGAGTAGAGACGCGCAGCGGGCTTGCTACCACCCGATGGAAAGGCAACGTATCGGGCGAACCGATGATGCTGAAGTAGGCCCGCCTTGCCGAGGCAGTTTTCAGAGTAGTCGTCACGCTCCGCGTGATGCCGCCGCGAAGCGGCGGAGAGAAAGCACATCACGCGGAGCGTGATGACTACTCTGAAAGCCGTGCCGCTCGGCAAGCGGCACCTACGAAAGCGCCTCAAACGCAACGCGGGCGGCTTTCGCCGCCCGTGTCGAAGATCGAGGATCTTGAGTCGC
>JAKEEV010001096.1 GCA_022616395.1 Planctomycetia bacterium
AGCGCGAGCGACAACCAGCCGGCGGCCGTCTTGTGAGAACACCATCCGCAGAATGAGATCGTGACTCAGCGGCTTTTCGCCGGGGAAGTTGTAATCGAACAACTTTGCCCCTCGATCGAGGTCGTACAAGGTCATCTTCGAGAACGTCTTGTCGATGACACTTAACCGCTTCCCATTTGGCGAGAACGCGGAGTAGGTGGAGTCCGCCTTGAAGAGAGACTTTCCCATCTTGCCGGTTGTGGTATCAACCTCAACCACCTCCAGTTTAATTGGCTCACGCATCGCGTCGCGCTCGTAGCGGAGCGTGCGGAAGGTCTTACCATCCGCGAGGAACGCGTAGTCGTGCAGCTCACGACCATCGAACTCGACTGTCCGTTTCCGCTCTGGGTCGAGCGTCCTCATGAGCCAGCGTCCACCCGGCCACTTCACGTCGTAGAGCGAGGTTCCTTTCTTCAGTTCCCGGAAGTACAACTTGTGATAACCGCTGAGCAACTCGTACTCTCGCATGTCGGTGAGGATGTGGTTTCCGTCGGGTGAGAAGCCGACGAAGTGTGACTCTCGGCCCAGCGGAACGGCGAACGGCTCGGGAGTGTTGGGCTTGGTCGGAGGGTAGCCCAACAAGATGAGGAGACCTTTCGGGTTCTTCAGGTCGCCTGTTGGTTCGAATCCAGAGATAGCAAGGTGAGTTCCGGTGGAGTTCCAAACTGGACTCCCCACACCGTGGATCGGAAAATCCCAACCCGCGGCCAGTTTCGGAGTCGAGGTGAACGCAGGCTTGTCGCCCGGCTTTGGATCAGGCTCAAGCTTCGGTTCCGGCCGAGGAACTTCTGTCGGCCTCTCGGCAACAACGGGCGACTTCGGTGGATTGCTTGGCGGGGGATCATTACCCGGACGAGCAGCGAACACCGCGCCGGCCACCACGACGACCATCAGCGTGCCGAGCATTAATGTCTTGCGCACGGTAAAGCCTCCCTCAGCGAGCCGGGCAAGCGGACCAGGCACGGCTCCACCGGCCGTGAAATCCGTCACCAGCCCACAGGTTTTCGTTATCAGTTCATTCGGGACAATGACTGAGGCCTGAGCGGTTGCAATCGAAGTCGGAAGCACTGCGAGTGAGAGCGAGACTCCGCGTTTGGTGAGCCGGGCCGCGAGTTTCTTCCTCCCGTTCGCCAATCTGCTCGAAAGTGTTCCCTCGGGAATCCCCAGCGCTATTGCTGCTTCTTCGCGTGAAGCGCCTCGAAGATCGCAGAGTACGATGGCTTCTCGGTAGCACGCGGGGAGCGCTGAGAGTTCTTCATCCAAGATCGGTGTCAGGTCGGTCATTGCAGGTTGTGTGGGCGCGGGCGGTTCGGGAAGTGTAGACACCGGAACCTCCCGCGCTCTTCTCCGAGACGCTGACCGCTTCGCTCTCCACGCCACCCGGAACGCGACACCGTAAAGCCAGTTTCCGAGCAGAGCCGGATTGCGGAGCGAACTCGCTTTCTTCGCCAGAACGAGGAACGTGGCCTGGAACGCGTCCTCCGCGTCTTGCGGATGGCCAGTCACGCGCCGACACACACCCAGAACCAGCGCCCCGTGCCGACGAACCAACTCCGCGAACGCGGAAGCGTCTCGCGAATCAACAAAGCGAGCAAGCAGTTCGCCATCAGGCGAACTGGAATGCTCCAGTTGCCGCAGGATTTCCGCCGGGCGGGTTCCGGTCATGAATCGCGCCTCCGAACATTACTCCCACTGTCTCGCCGTGCGCGTCGCGCGAAAAAGAGATTTCACCGCAGAGGACGCAGAGAACGCAGAGACAGAGGGCTGGGTTCTTTTTCTCTACTGATTGCCTTCTCTGCGTCCTCTGTGTCCTCTGCGGTGAATATTCTTCTGAGTGCTTTTCTGGCCATTCTCGATTCACACTGCGCTAGGCAACGAGCGTTCACTTCGTCATAATCCTGCCATGAGCGATTCACCTGTTACCCTGGCGTATGATCGCGGAACCGTCGTTGTCTCTGGCGGGCCATCGGGGTTCGTCTTCAGCACGTTGCCTGGAGTGCTCTTCGACCCACGGACGATGCTTCACCGCGCGCAGGGCCG
>JAKEEV010001097.1 GCA_022616395.1 Planctomycetia bacterium
GATCGAAGCCGAGAACCGTCCCGGCAAGCGGCAGGGAGGCTTCTGCACGAGCTTCCCCACGGCGAAACAGTCGCGGATCTTTATGACATACACGGACTCGGCGGACAGCATGTCCACGCTGGCCCACGAGCTGGGCCACGCTTACCACTCGTGGGTGCTCCGCGACGAGCCGGTGTTCCTGGCCGATTACCCGATGAATCTGGCCGAAACGGCGTCCACGTTCGCGGAGGCCGTGCTGGCCGAACAGCGCTTGCAGCGCGCGAAGACCGACTACGAACGGCTCACACTCCTCGATGCCTCGCTGGGCGACGCGGTCGCGTTCGTGATGAACATCCACGCGCGGTTCCTGTTCGAAAGCGCCTTCCACGTGGAACGTGCGAAGGGCGAACTCCCGGCCGAGCGGTTGTCAGCCCTGATGGACGCGGCGCAAAAGGAAGCTTATCTCGACTCGCTCGCTCCGGACGGCTGGAACCCGCGGTTCTGGGTCTCGAAGCTGCACTTCTACATCACCTGTTTGCCGTTCTACAACTTCCCGTACACGTTCGGCTATCTGCTCTCGCTGGGCGTGTATGCCGTGGGCCGCGAAGCGGGGCCGGAGTTTCCCGAGCAATATCGCAAGCTGCTCATCGCCACCGGCTGCCGCGACGCCGAGGATGCCGTGCAGTCGACGCTCGGTTTCGACTTGCGGAAGCCGGACTTCTGGGAAAAGAGCCTGAGCCTGATCGCGGAGCGCGTCTCGCAGTTCACCACGTTGGCGGACGCCGTACTGGCGCGGACGCGCGGCTTGTGAGGCCAAAAAAAAGCACGAAATCCGAAACACGAAATGCGAAGGAAATCCTAAGCCCGAAGTTCAAACCATCATCGTGTGGGCCAGGTTTTGAAGTTGGGATTTGGTGCTTCCTTCGGATTTCGGATTTGGAACTTTGGATTTCTCACTTCGGTTCGCGGCGTTTCAGCTCTTGCTTGAGCGACTCGTCCGACGGAAGCTCGCCCTCGGCCTGGCGCTTGCGGAACGCGGCCTCGAAATCGGCGATCATCGGCTGATGTTCGCGGCGCACGGCTTCTGCCAAACGGTCGATAAACAACACGCCGTCCAGGTGGTCGCATTCGTGTTGCACGGCCCGCGACGCGAGGTCGTCCAGTTCGTACTCAAACACGTTGCCTTCCAGGTCGAAGGCCTCCACGACGATTTCCGCGGCCCGCTTCACGGGAGCGTAAAGCTTAGGAAAGCTCAGGCAGCCCTCTTCCCCTTCGACAGTCCCTTTGCGCTTGAGGATCTCGGGGTTGATAAAGACCATCTCCTCCTGCTTCTGGTCCGCTTCCCCCGTCAGGTTCAACACGAACAGTCGGTAGGGGAGCGCCACCTGGTTCGCGGCCAGCCCGATTCCCTTGTGTTCGTACATCAAATCGAACATCTCGCCGACGGTCTTGTGCAGCGCGGCGTCAATCTCTTTGACCGGGCGCGACTTCCAACGCAGTGCCGGATGCGGATACAGCACGATTTCCATGGCCGAGGGAGGCACCGCCCGAAGGGGGAAAAAAGCAGTCTGGCGAGCGTCGAGGCGTCAGCCCGACGTGTCTCGAACTCACGCAGTATAGGCAACACCAGCCCGCGGCGCAAGCAAACGCACACCTGAAGTGTGCGGCTAAATGTTTAGCCGCGCACCTCAGGTGTGCGCTGTGGCTGTCACGGTCGTTCGCGCGGCCCGTGGCCCATCCCAGTTCAGGGCGTCGCGATCAGTACGTCGGC
>JAKEEV010001098.1 GCA_022616395.1 Planctomycetia bacterium
CGGACTTCTCTCAGTTCCGCCCGCGTGGGCATTACACCAAAAACCAGCAGTTGAAGAACTACTTCCGCTGCATGATGTGGTTGGGTCGAGTCGATTGCGGCTGGAACGTGCTCCCCACAGGCGGAACGCCCGGCGTGAAGGCTGACAGCGACCGCGAGTTGCGTGACTCGATCCTCTTCTGCGAACTCCTTCGCCAAACCGATGGCCTCAAGGGTTTGAAAGCTCTCGACGACATCATCGGCTTCATGGTTGGCCGAAGCGACAACCTCACGGTGTTCATCCTTCTGAAGATCATGGACGACACCGGAGCGAAGACGCTTTCCGATGCGCTCGACGCGAAGAAGCTTGAGAAGGTGAAGGATGAACTGAAGACCGGCAAGCACGCGGCCCAGATGATCCGCTCGCAACTGGTTCTCTCGAACCCCGCAGACACGTACAAGGTTCCGCCGCCGGGCGTGTTCCAGGTATTTGGCCAGCGGTTCATCATGGATTCGTTTGTGCTCTCGCAGGTCGTCTTCGACAGCATCATTTTCCAGAACCAGAAGCAAAAGCGCATGATGCCCACCGGTCTGGACGTGATGGCCGCGCTGGGCAATGACGAAGCGCTATTGTTGCTCGAACCGGAACTGAAGAAGTGGAACTACTCCGCGAACATGATGGCCTGTCGCGACTTCATCGCGATGCACCCGGAAGCGTACTGGAAGAGCAATCTGTATGTGTTGTGGCTCGATTGCCTGCGAACGCTCAACGCGGACATGAGCACGCACAAGCGCTTCCCGCAAGCGATGAAGTCGAAGGCTTGGCAGATGAAACAACTCAACACGCAACTTGGTTCGTGGACGGAATTGCGGCACGATACGATTCTCTACGCCAAGCAGTCTTACACCGCTCGGCCGGTGTGCGAATACCCCGCGGGCTATATCGAGCCGTATCCGGAGTTCTACGCGAAGGTGAAGTTCTTCGCGGAGGAAGCCGGCAAGCTCTTCGCCGCGGCTGAGTTCCCGATGCCTCCGCTGCCTCCGGAACTGAAGCCGGAGGAGAAAGCGCAGGCCATCAAGCGGCACAAGGATCAGCAGAAGCGCTACGTGGACTTCTTCAAGCAGATGAGTGAGACGGTTGGCACATTGGAGAAGCTCGCGAAGAAGGAACTGGCGGGAGAAGCATTCACCGACGACGAGAAGTTGTTCATCAAGAAGACGGTCGATCAGCGCGGAGGAGGCAGCGGTCCTCCTCGGTACGATGGGTGGTATCCGAACCTCTTCTACCACCGTTCGGAGTGCAGCGAGTGGGCTCCTGTGGTGGCCGATGTTCACACCGATCCGGATTCGCTCAGTTGCCTGGAAGTGGGCGTTGGTGACACAATGTTCGGCGTGATCGCCATCGACAACGACAAGGACCGCATGGTTTATGTCGGGCCGCTCTACTCGTTCTATGAGTTCCGCCAACCGGTCGAGAAGCGCCTGACCGACCCCGAATGGCAGCAGATGATCGCCAACGGCAAGCTTCCTCCTCGGCCAGACTGGACGAAGGATTTCGTCGCCCCGACGCGGAAGAAGTAACGACAATGAGCGTCGGGCCGTGAGGCCGACGGTTTCTGTGAGCGTCGCGGCGTAAGCCCGACGGTTTCTGTGAGCGTCGGGCCGTGAGGCCGACGGTGTTTGTCGGAACCGTCGGGCTGACGCCGCGACGCTCACCAAACACAAACGCCCACGCGGAAAGCGTGGGCGTTTGTGTTTGTGACTCTGGCTCACTTCTTCTTTTTGAGCGTGTCCACTTTCTTGTCCTTGTCTTCGAGTTCCAGATCGTCGGCGGTGATCTTCTTGATGGTGAACATCTCCTCGACTTTCATCTCGCCGATGGTCAGGTTCACCATGAGCTTGTCCTTCTCCACCTTGTAGGTGCCATTGAGTTTCACTTCCTTCTCGCCGAGGATGGCGATGGCGGTCAACTTGCCGTCCTTCGTGAACTCGACGGTCGAGCCGACGGGAGTTTCGCCGGTCGATTTCGTCACTTGCCACATGCCGACCAGCTTGGCGGAATCGTCAGCCTTCGCGGGCGCGGAGAACGCGAAGATCATCACACCGAGAGCTACAGCGAAGAGCGGTTTCATGTGCGTACCCTCCTGAATCGAGTTTATCGATGCCCTCGCGTGTCGGTCGGAACGTGACCGACTCCGCGAACGGGCGGGAGATGTTACACAGTTGAGGCGTGCGACGCGAGACGAATTTGCTGTTCGGGGAATTAGGCGGCCTGAGCGCGGGCAAGCATGAACTGGACCGCTGCGACCACTTCAGACACATCGGCCAGCCCGCCGATGCCCACATCCCCACACGCGAGTTGCTTCGTCACTGGCGAGACGATGCGAAGCGTCTTGCTGCGGTCATTAATCTGGGCAATGAGTGCCTCGTCGGCCAAGTGAGCCGGAATGTGAGACGCTCCAGAATCCGCGGCGATGGAACGCAGATGTCGCCGCGTGAATGGATGCTGCCACATGAGCGTGTTCATCGCCGGGGCCAGAACCACGGGCCGAGAAACATCCCAGGCGCGCCAAACGCACGTCAGGCAGTTGTCACACAGCCCCACGGCGAGCTTCGCAAGCGTGTTGGCATCAAGAGGAGCAATCGCGAACACGTCCGCCCACTTGCGAAGTTCAATATGGAGGACCTCATCGCCACGCGCGTAGCGTTCGCCTGAATCGCGGCCGGGCCATTCGTCCTCGTCAAGCGTCAGCACTCCACTGGCGCGCAGCGGGGCCGGGTCGAAGAAGTAAGTCGCGGCGTTTGTCGCTACGATCTTCACCGCGTGACCCGCGGCGGTGAACGCATCGAAGAGCGCTGGCACTCGCACGGCCGCGACACTTCCCGTTACTCCCAAGAGCACGTTAGCCATTGCGCACCCGCTTCTGGTACAGGTCTTCGATGGCCAGAATCAACTGATCCGGCAGCTCGCGACGACCCACTCGCTCATAGCGCTCGCTGATCGGTCCGATAAACGCCCAGTGAGCGGCTCCGTCGAGCGTGTTGGCCACCATGAGATCCGCCGACGATTGCTTCCGCGAGTTCTCCGCGACTTCGACCAGTTCCGGTTCGTTCAACCCGACTTCCAACTTGAATTTTACCAGGATGCCGGTGAATCCCCACGGCTGGCGGATGCGGTCGACGAGCTTCGGAGCGCGCACGAGCCGAATCCACAGTTCCGGTTCGGTGCTCTTGATCTTCCCCGCCTTTTGTTCGGTGAGCGAGGGAGGGCCGGCTTGTGCTTCCCACTGACCTGTGCGGGCGTTGAAGAACGTCCCCGCGTCGGGAGTGAACGCGCCGGCCGACAGATAATCGCTCACCGCCGCGGAGTGACACACGACATCATGCGTTCCGCTTCGAATCTGCATCTGAAGAATCGTCGTGAGTTCATCAAAGCTCTGGTAGGGCAACACGGTGAACCGTTCGCCGGGGTCACGCGCGTTGAGGCCGTATTCGAGGAGCGCTTCGGGTCGCGAAGTCGCCAGCGTGACCGTATGCCCGCGTCCCCACGCTGTGCGCGCGATTGATGCTCCCGTTCGACCAGAGAAGATGTTCGTGATACACCGAACCCGGTCAATCGGAGCTTGCGTGTTGCCAGCGGTGACGAGGAAGTTCATCGGGTGTCTGAACAGGATGAGGGCGGCTACTGTCAGGGTAGCGGATTTTCGCAATCGTCGCACGCAGTTCTGATGCACTTGGAACGCCATTGCTCACGCCGCGGCCCGAGTCGATTCCCCGCTCATTTCCAACCACCGTACTGTTTCGCCTATCCCCTCTTCCAGCGCGGTAGCGGGAATATCGCACCCGACCGAGCGCAATTTCGTCATCTCCGCACACGTCAAGTTCTGATACTGACAAGCCAAATCCGCGGGCATGTCGATGAATCGGATTTGTGGCGCAAGATTCAGAGCGGTGAAAACTCCGCGTGCAAGATCAAGAAACGTGCGTGCAACTCCGGTCCCGGAATTGTAAAGGCCGCTCGGAGCATCGTTCCGCCACAGCCAGAGCATGTGATTGACGCAATCGCCGACGAACACGAAATCGCGCTGCTGAGCGCCATCGGGGAACTTCGGATCGGTCGAGCGGAACAGCTTCATCTCTCCGGTTGACTTCACTTGCAGGTAAGTCTGGTACACAACGCTCGCCATGCGGCCCTTGTGAGCTTCGCGCGGGCCATACACGTTGAAGAACTTCAACCCGGCCCACTTCGGAGGAGTAGCGCGCCCCGCGGCGACTTCCGCGAGCGCCCACGCATCGAAATCGTTCTTGCTCTTGCCGTAAAGATTGAGCGGCTGCAACTCGTTCGGCGGTGTGCGGTCGTCGAATCCACGACAGCCATCGCCGTAGGTTGCCGCGCTCGATGCGTAGATCAGTGGCGTTCGCTTTTTCGCGCACCACTCCCATAACCGGCGCGTGTATTCGACATTGTTCTTGAAGAGGTAGTTCCAGTTCGTTTCGGTCGTGGAACTGCACGCGCCGAGGTGGAAGATCACTTCCGGTTGCACTCGACCGGCCGAGAGGTCGTCGAGAAAGTGATCGTGGCGGGTGAAGATGAATCGCGAAAGCCCCGCGAGATTCGCGCCCTTCGCGGGCGAGAGGTCGTGATCGACCAGCAGGAGTGAATGTTCCGCGGAGATCGCGTGAGCGAGATTCGATCCGATGAATCCGCCCGCGCCTGTGATTGCGATCATGGTGCATCCCTGCGTGGTGAGGCTTGGCGAACCCCGCCCGCAAGGGCGGCGGGTCTTATTGCGCCACCCACCGCCCTTGCGGGCGGGGTTCACCTCGGTCCCACCGCTCGCGGTTTGGGTATCTCGATGGTCGCCAGGTGGTCGGCGAGTGCCTGTTCGGGTTCCGGTATCATTTCGCTCAGGCGCGGCAAGAGTGGGCCGGGGTTGGCGTCGGTGCGAAGCGCTTGCAGATAGTCGTGAAGCACCTTCTTCGCGCCGGGTCCGCTTCTGAGCATCAGATGCACCCACGCCCACGCCTCGCGATACTCCGGCTTCTCCATTTGCCTCACCTGATCGAATTTCTCCAGTCTCGCAAGGTCCGGCTGGAACGGCCCGCGGCGAAGAATATCCAGGTGCTGCGAGTTCACGCCATCCTGATGTGGCGGCAACTCGAAGAACCCGGCGAGTCCCTCATCGAGCCACAGAGGAACATTCTTCAAGACGCTGTGAAGAAGCGCGTGAGTCAGTTCATGCCGCAAGTCGGTGCGGAGGTGGTCGCCGATCCAGGTGAAGACTTTCAGTTCGTCCGCGCCACCCGCACGTGGTTCGGCAATGAAATAGGCTCGGCGAGTCGGGAGGTTGCGGTACTTCGCTCGCATGTAGCGCTCGTAGCGTTCCTGCGTGTCGAAGAGGAACACTTGCACGATGGCGTGGCTCGGTGGCAGTTTCAGTTCGCTGAACACCTGATCGGGCAGTTCCTCCAACTCCGCGAAGAGCGGATCGGACTTGTCGATTTCAAAGTCGTGGTAGAAGACGTAGTATCCGCGGCGCGTAGCGTGTTTGCCCGGCGGTGCGGTGGAGATGGGCGGTTGCGGAAGGGGAGCCGGTGGCGGTGAGACATCGACCGAGCGCGGAGAAGGCGGCTCGGGCGCATCGAAGCGCAGCAGTTGGCAACCAGCCAGCGCGCTTGCGAGTCCGACACTCAGGAGAACCAACCCAGCGCGCAGCGGCGAAAACGGCATTCGGATCGCCCCCGCGACAAATCCTTCAAAGCCCAATTCAACGCGACTGATAGTATTTCGGCCGATAAGTGTGTGTCTCTTCACAATTCGCCGGTCGTATCGGTTCAGCCGATCACACGACCACTGAGGAGGTTCTTCGCCACCTTCTCCGCGGTCGCCACAGATACCGCCTTCCACCATTTTTTCCAGTCTGCTTTGCTTTCCCCGGCCGCAAGGTAAATGCGCAGGAATCGCAATCGCTCGGTGCGCGTAACGTGCGGCATCGCAAGGAAGCTCACATTCAATCTGGCAAGTTCTTTCGCTCGGCGGACGAAAGGAACCGAGTCCGAACTTGCCCGCACGCCCACCAGATCAATGAGCACCGGCACCGCGCTTTCGGGATCGCGAGCCGCACCTTGTAGCATCACGTTGGGAGCCTTCAAGTCACGATGCGAAATTCCGCGGTCGTGCATTGCTCGCACCACGCGGGCCAAGCGTTCGCTCCAGGCGCGAAGGATGCGCGTGTCTCGGCAAGCGAGCACCGCTTCGGGAAGCCCGATGGCCTCGGGCACCTTCTCGGTGAGCAAGTAGCCTTCGGCCGGAAGCAATCCGCACTTGTAACGATGGACCATCGCCAACGGACGCGGAGTCGGCAGCCAGCGCTCGCACAATCCGTGACCAAGTATCCATGACCGACGCGCCCCAGATGAACGGAAGAGGTTCTTCAGCGTGCCGAGTGTGTTTCGCACATTCACGCGCTTCAAAATCACTTCGCGAATGCCATCGGGCGTAGCGATCTGAACTTCGGCGACCGTTGAACTCACGCACTGCTTGAGGAGCTTCGCGCCGGGTTGCGTGAAGATCGCATCTGGGTCCGCGAGTAACGTGCGGAGGAATTCTTCGGGCAAGTCGCGGACGGCAATCCCTCGCACGTTGCCCACTCGCACTCGACGAATCGTGCGGTGCGTCCCCTCGAAGCGTGCAGTCCGAGCGAGCCAGAACCGGCGGTTGGAAGCGAGAGTTGCTCGTTCCAGTTCCTTCCCCGCGGCTACTTGTTCGGCCCCACGAAGCGAAAGTGTCTCACGTGAGGCACGGTAGATGTGCCAGAACCGAAGGCGGTCCGACCGACTGGCTCGAAGCTGGAACCAGCGGTTATAGAGAATCAAGTTCGCTCGACTTTCCGCCCACGAGAGAGCAGAACCAAAGCGGACCGCGTGAACATCAAGCAGGCTGAACTTCGGTACGCGGCTATCGGGTAATTCGATCAGGAGATTGCCGGGGTGCGGGTCTGGGTGAGCGATTCCGTGGTCGTGAAGTAGCGCCAGGAATCGAGCCAGTTCACGTGCCAGTTGTCTGCGAATGGCGCGCTGAACATCAGGCGCGAAGTTTGGGAAACGCTCTTCGATGAAGTCGGTGAACGGAATCGCGGGCGCAAGATCGCGAGTAATCAGGAAGCTCTCTCCGGGCCAGTGCGTGTCTCGTGTGCCCCAGGCCAGCGGAACGGCCGCGCCGATGCCAAGTGAGCGTAATCGAGCCGCGTTCTCGAATTCCAGTTGCGCTTTCGGGGGACGTAAGACTTCGCGTAGCCATGCACGCGGGCCGTTGATGCGGCAATGCTTCACGTACACCACACCACACGCAAGCGCAACCCGATACACCGTGCGATGCGGACCGCTTTTCACCACCACGGCCGAGCCATCCTTGATCCACGCATCGAGATCCGGCCCCGCGGAACGGAACGCGATCTCTCCTTCGGGCGACAGGTGCCACACACGCCCGCCAACTCGCTTCATCGGCTCACCCGATGAAGCGATCAGCGAACCGAGCTTGCGTAGCACCTCGCCGAACATCCGTGTTCCTCAACCATTTCGGAATGCGGAATGAAATCAAACCTTCCAGCATCAGGCGGCGTCGGTGATGGAATTCTTCTGTCTTGATTCCGCATTCCGAATTCCCCATTCCGCAATTGCCGAGATCCACAACTTTGCGCCGGCTTCGACGCTGTATCGAGCTTCCACTTGCCGCCGGCCAGCGCTTCCAAGTCGCTGACGCAAGTTCGCATCGGCCGCGAGCGCGCGAATCGCCTTCACCCACTCTTCCGTTGTGGTCGCGCGGGAGCCTGTTTCGCCCTCGCGCACGAAGTCTGCCTGCACGCCGACGGGGTTCGCCACCACCGGCAGCCCCGCGGCCTGATACTGAAGCACTTTCAGTCCGCACTTTCCCCGACTCCACGGATCATCCGGCACCCAGCCAATGCCAATGTCCGCCGACGCGATCTCGTTCGCCTCGGTCGCTTCGTTCCACACGCAGCGATCAACGGGCAAATCGGGGAACTCGACGAACCGGTCGCAGATTATCTTGAGCCGCACTCCGGGAACAGCCCGCCCGATTGCCGAAAGCGTCGGCGCGAAGCGTTCGAGTCCCTTCAGAGTGCTGGACGAACCGACCCAGACGAGCGTGAGGTTTTCATAGTAGTCCTCACGCGGAGCGTGAGGGTCGCCGCGAAGCGGCGAAGATTGCTTACGTTGACAATCTTCGCTCGCTGCGCTCGCGACCTCACGCGGAGCGTGAGGACTACGATATTCGGCCACACTGTACTTCCCCACATCCACGCACGTCGGGATCACGCTCACACGCTCCGGCGCGAACTTTCGCGCTTCGGCCGCGAGCTGTTCGTTCCCCGCGATCACCAGATCGCACGCGGAAACCATCGCGCGGAACCGAGCCGCGCGTTTCGGATCGTCAAAGCCCTTCGCGGAGTACGAATCGCGCAGCCAGACCGCATCGTCAAAGTCGAAGAGCAATCGCCGAACACGCCGACGAAGTCGGGTGATAACCCATCGCGGAAGCAATTTGCGCTGAAGAATGACCGCGTCGAAGTGTTCAAGATCGCGGCCAAGCCTGAAGCGACCCAAAAGCGAGTTCGGTAGCGCGCGGAAGTCGAGCGAATGCCCCGCGGACGCAAGCGCTCCACGAAACGCCGACAGCCGATACCGGCAGCAGACATGCGATTCGGATTCCACCAGAGCAACCAACCTCACGCGACCCTCCGTGGTCGGTCGGCAATCAGTGATCAGTGATCAGTGGTCAGTTATCAGTTATCAGTCATCAGTTATCAGTTATCAGTCAGCAGTCATCGATACTCGCCACTCTTTCTGATCACTGTTCACTGATTACTGATCACTGATCACTGGGCAACGATGACTGATCACTTTCTTCGACGAGACGCCAGCGCGCGGTCGATTTCGCGTTTGGCGTCTGACTTCTTGAGCGATTCGCGTTTGTCGTGTGCCTGCTTGCCCTTCGCGACCGCCAACTCCACCTTTGCCTTGCCATCCTTGAAGTACATCCGCAGCGGAACGAGTGTCAGTCCCTTCTCGGATGCCTTGCCCGCGAACTTGTCGATCTCTCGACGATGCAGAAGCAGTTTGCGCGGGCGCTTCGGCTTGTGGTTGAGTCGGTTGCCGTAGAGGTATTCGGGAATCTCCGCTCCGATTAACCAGACTTCGCCTTCGTCGATGCGAGCGTAAGAGTCTTCGAGGCTGCTGTGCCCTTCGCGAAGGCTCTTCACCTCGGTGCCGACCAACACGATGCCGCACTCGATCTTGTCGAGGATGTCGTATTCGTGCGTGGCTCGGCGATTACGGCAGATGTTCACCGTGCCGTCCGCCGCGTGCTTGTCTTTGTTGCTTGCCTTCGCCATGATGCGCATCTCGGGTGTTGCGATCCTCGTGTCGCATTCTACCAATCGCGTCTACCCATTCGTAGGCCGACTTTGTGACCCGGTTCGTCATCCTCACTCACGACTGGCCCTCGCCACACTGGGATTTCCTGGTGGAATTCGACAACGCGCTGCGGGCGTGGCGATTGCGTTCTGAACCAGCAGCGGACGTTGACATTCCCGCTGAACCGAACGCGCTTCACCGGCTTCTGTATCTGGATTACGAAGGACCGGTCTCTGGTGGTCGCGGAAGTGTGTCGCGATGGGATGCCGGCACCTGCTCCTGGATCGCGGACGAACCGGATCGCGTGGAACTGGAGCTTCGCGGATCGAAACTCGTCGGCCGAGCGACTCTGCGCGCGGAAGGTGATCGCTGGGTGTTTCGGTTCATGGCGAACCCGGTCGCGGGTTAACGCCAGTCGGTGCCGCGGGGGGAGCATCCAGCGACGATTTCCCCCCAATCACGATCTTCCCGTCCTTCACTTCGAGCGTGAGAATTTGCGAGGTCGCTTTCGGTTGCTTGGCGAAGCACTTGAACAGCCCAACCGGGTTGCTCTTGTGCCGGTACCAAGTAACTTCGATGCTCGATTCGCGCGCCAGGTCCGCGATCTTGTCCAGAATCGTTTGCGTGCCGAACGGCAATCGACCGGCCCGCAACTCGCACACTTCCACCGCCGCGACGTTCACTTGCTCCGCGACCAGCCACACACGCAACTCCAGCCACACCACCGTACTCCAGAACCCCTCGCGATACTTCACGCCGAGCTTCAGCCGGTCGCCGACGATGGAGACGCGCGGCGAGTGAAATCCCTTCGGCAACAAGTCGGTTAAGCCGTCCTTTGGTCCCATGTTCTGGGCGAAGAAGCAGTTCAAATCGTCCTCGGTGAACGTATCACCCCACTCGTCTTTGGCGCGGATGTCGTTTTGCAATTCCTGAACGCGCGTGAGCAGCTTGGCAGCGCGTTCGTGAGTCTCCCAGTCCGCGCGTTCGCTCACCGCGGCCGTATAGAACGGCGGCTCGGATTTCGCCAAGCTGAGAAGAACGCCGAACGCAGCTCCGAGAGCCGCGACCAGCAATCCGATTGCGATAAAGAACGGCCGCCGACGACGCATGAAGTTTTCCGTAGGTGCCATCTTTCAGAGCCGCGACCGTGAGGGAGCGATTACTCAAGACCGCTCCCTCACGGTCGTGGCTCTGAAACACCGTGAAATAGCCTCCCCCCGGAAACTGGTCAACTCCGACCGGTTACGCCGCGCGAATCGACAATTCCGTCGCCAGAAGTGAAAGTGAGATATTGGCAAACGCCCAGGGTCTCGGTTACGTTGTAGTTGTAAGAGTTGCACTGCGCTTGAAGTGTTCTGGAGGTCCGGCATGATGCGCTTCGCGAGTTCCCGCTGGCTGGCCACTGCGGTCATCGCCACTGGTCTTGTCGCCACCGCCTTCGCCGGGCAGCCTCCGCTCCCCGCGCCCCAGCCACAACCCAACTTGCTCGAAATCGCGAAGGCCAAACAGAAGGCCGCCGACCAGAAACTCGCAACCGAAGTGGATCAAATCCTCCGGGACGCCGACCGATTGGCGAAGAACGGCAACACCCCCAAAGCGATTCAGCAGTTGAAAACCGCGCGGGGGAACCTCGCGCTGGCCGTGGGCATCAGCGAAACCGCCCGCACGCAGCAGACTCTCCGCCTCGATCAGAAGATCGCCATTCTGCAAGGCCGACCGTTGCCCAACGGTAATCTGAATCCCGGCGTGCAATTCGACCCGAAAGGCGCGGACGTGAAGGCCGCGAAGAAGCTCTCTTACGATAACTATCTTGCCGAACTCAAAGCCGTCCGCGAGGGGATCGACCTCGTGAACAAGTATCAGGCCGCCGGGTTGATGGACAAGGCCAACGCCGAGATCGCGAACTTGAACCGCCTCTACCCAAACAACCCGTCCGTCATGGTGCTGACCCAGACCGACACGCTCAAGAACCGCATCGCGGACGCCCAGGCATTCAACAAGATCATGGACGACCGGATGTGGAAACTCCAGAAGCAGACGATGGAGTCCAATCTCCCGGCCGTTCGCGACATGGAGTTCCCGAAGGGCTGGAAGGAACTGTCGGAACGACGCAAGCTCAGCGGCATGATGCAACTGACCGCCAAGGAGAAGAAGATTATCGAGGCTCTCGACAAGCCGATCAGCGTGAACTTCGCCAACCGGCCGCTCGAAGAAGCCCTGCAAGACCTCTCCAACGCATTCGATCAACCGCTGCTCATCGACAAGAAGTCGCTCGACGACCTCGGCCTCGATCTGAAGAAGGGTGTCACGCTCCAGACTCCACAGGCTCTCTCCGGCCGCACGGTTCTGCGCTCAATTCTAGCCACTCAGGGACTCACCTTCGTGGTGAAGGACGAGACGATTCAGATTGTCACCGTCGAGCGTGCTCGCAATATGCTGACGACGCGCACTTACTACCTCGGCGATCTCATTCAGGCCGGACCGTTCAGCGATCCGCGTTTCGGTCCGGTGGTCAACGCGATGCAGGCCGCGGAGAACGCGAAGGTGCTGGTCGATATGATTGTCAAGTCGGTCGATCCGCTCATGTGGAAGGAAAACGGCGGACCGGGTTCGGTCACGTTCCACTTCCCCAGCAAGTCGATCATCGTGCGGGCCTCGGCGGAAGTTCACTACTCACTCAGTAACGGCTTCCGCGGCCGGTAACCTCAGTAGGACAGGCTTCCAGCCTGTCTGTTTTCGTAGGACAGGCATCTTGCCTGTCATTCCTTGAGACAGGTGTCCAGCCTGTCCTACTTATGCCCGGCTGAACGCGGGCTTTCGCTCTTGCGCTTGTACTGGCACTTCAGGCGCGGGTTCCTCTGCTGGTTCTTCGCGTGTTGGGGAAGGAGTCGGCGCTGGCGCACTGGGATTCCGTAGCCTGTCGACGAAGGCAGCCATGCGAGTTAAGCCTTCGCGCAGTCGGCCATCCTCGAGAGCAAAACTTAACCGAACGTGACCGCTTCCGTTTGGCCCAAACGCCACTCCCGGCCCAACCAATACGCGCGCTTCCTTGAACAACCGCCCGGCAAACACGCGGCCGTCCATTCCCAGTCCCGACACCGGCAACCACACGAAATACCCCGCGCCGGGCAGCTCCGGCTCCAGCCCCATCGCGCGAAGTCGATCCATCGCGTACTGGCGCTTCGCGCGGAAGCGTTCCGTCGTGTCGTTTGGCGTTGAGTCGGAGACCAACCGAACCGCGGCTTGCTGACAGACAGGTGGAACGTAAGGAGCGCTGAGATTCGCCATCAGTTGACACGCTCGGATCAGATGCCGCGGACCGGCCAACCACCCGACTCGAACGCTCGGCTGTCCGAATTCCTGAGACACCGAGCCAGCGGTCAGCGCCAGTCGATCCGCGCCCTTCATCAGAGCGAGAGTGCGCGGATTGTCGCCATAGCGGAAGGCCGAGAATGATTCGTCGAGATAGATGAGCACGTTGTAACCGCCCGCGATCCACGCGATGTGTTCCAGATCTTCGTCCGCGAGGCATCCGCCGGCCGGGTTGCCGGGATCGGCCAGCACCAGCATCTTCGCGCTCTTCATCGCGCGCTCGAACTCCGCCGCGATGTACCGACATCGGCCGTCTTCGGTCCATGTCGGCACCCAGCGAATCGAAGCTCGACGCGATTTCGCTCCCAGCACGAAGATCGGCGAACACGGATCGAACAGCACAACTCGATCACCGGAGTTGATGAACGCATCGAGTGCTGAAGCGAGCGCTGAAGTCGCTCCGTGGGTGACCATCAGTTCCGTTTCGGGGTTCACCGTTCGGCCAGCGCGCAGATAGCGCTCCGCGATGCCCAAGCGAAGTTCTGGTAGCGCGATCGGTACTCGCCCAGGCGCGGAGTGCGCCTCCGTGCGGCCAACGCTCACCGCTCCGCGCGCGGCGGGCGCATCAGGTGTGGGTTGATTCAGATCAATGACATCGTGATTCATCGCGTGTGGGATGATCGCCGGGTCGAGCAACTCCTCGACAGGTGCGGTGAGCACACGATCCGAGTAGTATTTGAGGTAAGCAGTTCCGTTATCGGTGAGTCGTCGCGCGCGCGGAATGAACCGAGCCAGCCGCGTGCGAATGAGTAACTTCGTGAGCCAGAATGGAATCGCCACGAGATAGCCTCCCTGCCGATGGAAGAGTGGAATTGTGCCAGATTGAGTACGGCAATGTAAAGCCCGGCTGAAGAGCCAACCCGGCCGGCTAACGCCGGCGGTTCGAGGGGGCTTGGTCGAACCGCCGGCGTTAGCCGGCCGGGTCACACCTACCTCACTCAACGGATCGTTGAAGAAAAAATGGAAGCCTCTTCGCGCGCGATGACTCTATGCTAGTAGAAAGGCCCGTTTGGAAGGTTCCTCCATGCCACGCGAACAGTCGGTCGCGATTCTCGATCCGCTCCGCCGGCTCATTAACCGGCAGGTCGGTAGCTCGATGACCGATGCTCAACTCCTGGATAACTTCGTGGCGCGCCGAGACGAAGCCTCGTTTGAAGTGCTCGTCTGGCGACACGGCGCGATGGTTCTGGCTCTGTGCAAGCGCGTGCTTCGCGATACCCACAC
>JAKEEV010001099.1 GCA_022616395.1 Planctomycetia bacterium
GGAAGTGGAGTGCCTGGACCGGTTGTACTTGAATGGGTACATCGGATCGCTGGCGACCTCGGGCGGGTTGGTCCGCTTCATGCGGGAGCAGTTGGGCAAGCCGATCCCTTCGCCGGTGGTGCTGGGCCAGATCAGCGAGAAGTTCCGCGAGGCGGTGAAGTCTCTGGCGGAACGGGAACAGGTTCCTCTCTACCAGTTCGACCACAAAGAGAAGAAGGACACCTTCGCCAATCGGATTCGGCAGCAGAGCGGCATCCGCGACGGGATCGTGTTCATCGGGGTGGCACAGGAGAAGGCGCAGGCCTTCCAAGGCAAGAAGGTGAACGGGCAGTTCGAGTTCACCCGAGACAAGACGGTCTACGTGAACCACTACTACTTCTACATTGACGATGCCGATTTCGGCCCGCTGTTCCTGAAGGTGTGCAGCTATGCGCCGTGGAGTACCAAGCTGTGCCTGAACGGGCACGAATGGGCCAAGCGGCAGTTGGAGAAGAAAGGCATTGCCTACGAGGCTTTGGACAACGGTTTGCTGTCCTGCGCCGACCCGGAGAAGTTGCAGCAGATCTGCGACTCGCTTGGGCCGGAACAGATCGACAGTGTGTTCCGGAAATGGTTGCAGCGGATTCCGCTGCCGCTGCGAGCCGAGGATCGTGCCGCCGGTTACGACTGGAGTCTGTCGATCTGGCAGATGGAAGTGAGCCTGACGCAGATCTTCGACCGTCCAGTACGCGGGCGAGAGTTCTTCGAAGAGGTGATTCGCGACAACCTGGACCTGGGCCGCCCGGACCGCGTGCAGTTGGTGTTCGACCGGGTCGTGACCAAGAAGACACCAGGACAGTTTCGAACCCGTGTAATTCAGGACGGCGTGCATCCGAGCTTGCACATCAGCTACAAGAACTTCGACCTGAAACAGTACTTCAAGGAGGGCCGGGGATGCCGGACCGAAGGCACCTTCCGCAACCCGAACGACTTCGGTGTGAACAAGGGTTTGTCGAACCTGCCCTACTTGCAAAAGATCGGCCGAGAAATCAACCGGCGCTTGCTGGAGGTCGAGCGTGTCAGCCACAACAGCGGCTTGAGCGGCGACAGCATCCAACGGGTGGTGCAACCCACCGTCACCCAAGACGGCGAGAAGGCGCCGGCACTGAAGTTCGGCCAGCCCCGAGTCATGGCGCTGTTGCTGGCGCTGACTCTGTTTCAACATCTCATCGATGGCTTCCACAACCGCGAACTGCGGGAACGGGTGGTCGACCTGCTGGGTGTCAGCGGGGCAGCCTACACTCCCAGTCAGATGACCTACGATCTACGGCGACTGCGGCTGAAGGGACTCATCTACCGGCCACCGAAAACGCATCGCTACTTTCTGACGCCTTACGGCTGGAAGGTCGCGCGCCTGTTCACGCGGCTGGAGGCC
>JAKEEV010001100.1 GCA_022616395.1 Planctomycetia bacterium
CTGAGAAGGCGAAATTCATCGCCGTATCCGGAGATTTGAGAGCGACATCTAAGTCGAGCCGGCGCAACTCCACCTTTCCAAGAGATCTGATCCATTCGTAAACGACCTCCAGGCCCTCGGGGTGCGGCACTTCTGAGCCGAGGTGAGGCATCCGCCCGCGACCAAACTTTGCCATCCGGTACAGAAGGACGCTTCGGCGAGGATCGCCCGGCGCGATGAGTCGCGCGTCGGGAATGCCGAAATCGCCCTGCTTTGGTTTTGTGTCGAGAATGCCTGTCTCCTTGAGCGGCCTCGTGATGTCCAACTCCAGTACCACTTGCCCCCCACCACCCCCGAAGCGATGGCAGTGAGCGCAGTTCGCGTGTAAGTAGCTTCGCGCCCGAGCCTCGATTGGGTGCTTTTCGGCAAAGGGATTGACGACGGCAGGTTGTTTACTGACCTGCTTTTCGTCGAACTGCGGCAGAGGCTTGTCATTCTTGTCAACGCGCCGGATGTATCCACGACGCGACAAGTCGATGAGTTGATTGGTCCCACTTGCCTCCGGTCGCGGACCGTTCAGTTGCCCGACGCTGAATCCAAGTGCGAACTCTGACCAAGCATTGTGACAAGAGATGCACTGAGAACGACTATGGAAGGTCCAGACCAAGTCCCGCTTTCCTCCCGACACTCGCCCGTCCGTGACTGCGAGTGTGATCTCCTCGCCTTCAGCAGGGACGAGGGTTGCGTCGCTTTGGTCGTCGCGCCACGCGTAGGTGTATCCTCGCCAGTCCTCGCCGTCGTAATGGAGGATCTGCGTTTCCAGGCGTTTCGGGAACAAGCCCAGTCCGCCCTTTAAGTGCATTGATTGCGGGTGGATGATCGTCTTCACGAGCACGGCGTCCTTCGGGAACTGCATTTTGAAGTTGTGCCAGAACACCTGTCCTGGCAGCGGGCGCGGATTCTCGAATACCGTGACTTCCGATAGCCCCGGCAGTGCAATGAAGTGCTCCCCGATCGCGCCGTCTTGCCACTGGTGGGCGTTTGGCGAAAACTGGAGCACACCTTCCGCCATCTCGTGCTTCTTCACATCCCTGAACAATCCCGTTTCGCTCAACTTCGTGGGGAACTTCGTATTCGCTGTGCCCACGTCGTTCTTTTCGAGCGTGTACAGAAAGCCCGTGTCATAGTCGCAGTAATAGATCTCGCCGGCGTTGTCCTCGCCGAACGCCGACGGCCGCACGTTCGGCTTCACGATCTCCGGCATCTCCTTCACGCGGTCGCCTTCAAAGCGAGCGGCCCAGATGCGGCGAGTTTCCCAGTCGCCGAAGATGTACGCGCCGCGCAGCTCCGGGAACTTCTTTCCGCGATACACATAGCCGCCGGTCACGCTGGCCGCGATCGTGTGAGGAAGCTCGATCATCGGCGGGCGGATGGGCGTGGGGCCGATCTTCTGTTCTGGCTTGACCGGCTGTCGGCCCTCCGTGATGCTCCATCCGTAGTTCCCGCCCTTCTCGATCTTGTGAACCATCTCCCACAACTCCCACCCCACATCTCCGGCCCACAGATCGCCCGTCTCGCGGTCGAAGCTTATCCTCCACGGATTGCGGAAGCCATACGCCCAGATTTCGGGCCGAACGTCCTTCATCCCGACGAACGGGTTGTCCTTCGGCACCGCGTGGTTCTTGCCTGCGTCCTTCTTGTTCACATCAATGCGCAGGATTGAAGAGAGAAGATCGGAGCAGTCTTGCCCGGTGTTGAGCGGATCGGGCGGGTTCGGGCCAGCACCGTCTCCGGTCGTGATGTAGAGCATGCCATCGGGGCCGAAGTGTAGATCTCCTCCGTTGTGCCCTCCTCCAGGGAATGTGAAAGTGATCTCTTCACTCAAGGGGTCGAGGCGCGGAGGGTCGGTCTTCGTCACGGTGAATCGCGACACACGCGAGCCGTCCGGGAACGGACCGGGTTTGGGTGCTTTGCCCGTAAGCGTGTAACAAACGTAGCAGTAGCGGTTCTTCTCGAACTCAGGGTGAAACACGAGGCCATAGAGTTCGCTGATGCCATTTGCTCCGGGCGTTTGCTTGATCGTCTTCACTTCCTTCTTCAGGTCGAAGAACACTTCCTTCTTCGCGTCGGGCTTGTTGGCGATGGAATAGAGCACGCCTTCTTGCTCGCCGACGAACAGCCGGTCGCTTCCGGGACAGCGCGCGATGAGAGCCGGGTGGTTGAACTTCACGTCGGGGAAGACACGCACCGATTTGAACTTCGGAGGAGGGTCCGGACTGCCGGTAATCTTCGATGTGGTCCACGGCTTGCGCTTGGCCGGCTCCTTCGCCTTCTCTTTCTCCTTGTCCTTGTCGTCCGCGGCCCGCGACGGCCAGCCAAGCGCAAGAACAAGCGCGAACACCGCGAACCCGGCGACCGCAGCGCAACTCCGTGCAAAGAGACGAGGAGACATCGTGAGCTTCCAGAAAGAGAGTTGACCCGAATAGGTCCGTCCAGTCTACTCGCTGGCGTGGATCAGGTGAACCGCTTAACGCCCTGTCGCTCTCAGGAGTTTCCACGATGAGAAAGTTCCTTCTTCCGCTCCTGGCTGGCTTGTGTTTCGCAGTGACTTCCCCGGCCGCAGAAGGAGACGTTCCCGACTGGGCCAACGGCGTCAAGATCACCCTCCCGCTGAACTCGAAAGCAACCGGGGAGTTCGTAATCAGTGACCCGGCGGTCTGGAAGTTCGCCGCCGACGAAAACAAGAAGGGCTTCCTCCAACTCGACTATGACCGCAAGAAATACAAGAGCACCTACACGCCGAAGCACCGCTCACCAATTCACATCGCGCTACTGAAGCAATACCCGCTGACGGATTTCGTGATGGATGTCGAACTGATGTCCACGACCGAACCATACGGACACCAGGATTTGTGTCTTTTCTTCGGTTTCGAGTCGCCGGAGAAGTATTACTACGTCCACATCGCGAAAGAAGCGGACATGAACGCCCACAACGTGTTCATCGTGAACAAGGCCGACCGGAAAAACATCGCGAAGGAGACGACCAAAGGCGTCGAGTGGAAGAAGGGCACCTGGCACACTGTCCGACTCGTGCGCCAAGCCAGCACCGGCAAGATCGAAGTCTACTTCGATGACATGAAGAAACCGATCATGAAGGCCGAAGATAAGACCTTCCAGAAGGGTTTCGCGGGCTTCGGTTCATTCGACGACACGGGCCGATTCCGTCACGTCACCCTCTACACCAAGAACGTGACCATCGACAATCAGGCCGACTTCTTCAAACCGCTGGAGAAGAAAAAATGATTCCTCTCTCGATCATCGACGCGTTCACCGACAAGCCGTTCGCGGGCAACCCGGCGGCGGTATGCCTGCTCGAACGCTGGCCTTCAGACGAATGGCTGCAACACGTCGGCCGCGAGATGAACCTGTCGGAGACCGCGTTCCTCGTTCCGCGCGGCGGAAGCGACTTTGAACTACGGTGGTTCACGCCGAAGGTCGAAGTCGCGCTCTGCGGACACGCAACGCTCGCTTCGGCTCACTTCCTGTGGGAGAACGAGAAAGCGCGCACCGACCAGCCGATCACGTTTCACACGCGGAAAAGTGGGTCGCTTGCCGCGTCGCGGTTACCCTCCGGCGAAATAGCACTCGATTTCCCCGCGAAGCCCGCGACGCCGACCGAAGCCCCGCCGGGCAACGCCGTGAAGGACTTTAAGCAGCCAAGTCGAGGAGCGTGTCGTGCAGTTTGAGTTTTTCCTTCGTCGTGAACAGCCGTATTTTGGGATCGCC
>JAKEEV010001101.1 GCA_022616395.1 Planctomycetia bacterium
CACCGGCGTGCGCCAGAGCAAGCGGAAACTCCGTCGGCCGTGGAAGCCGCAGTGGAACGCGGAAGTAATCGGCGCGCAGATCGAGGGCATCAGGCGGCGCGGAAAGTGGATATTGATTGACCTCCTCGGCGAGCGAATCCTTCGCGTGCATCTCGGAATGACGGGCCAGTTCACGGTTGTTTCCGCGACCGAACCGGAGCCGGATCACCTGCACGTTGTCTTTGCGCTCGATAACGACAAGGAACTGCGTCTGCGCGATCAGAGGCGGTTCGGTTCCGCGGAATACTTCGCCGACCGCAGCGCCATCGAAGACACAATGAACGAGGAACTCGGCCCAGAACCATTCAACCTCGACCCCGACTACTTCCGCGAGGTCGTGCGCGGGACCAAACGCAACTTGAAAGCGATCCTGCTCGATCAGAAGATTGTCGCGGGCGTGGGGAACATCTACGCGGACGAAGCGTGCTTCCGCGCGCGACTCCATCCCGGTCGCAAGGGCAAGAGTCTGAAACTTGAAGAATGCGACCGCCTGCGCGAAGCCATCGAAGAGACACTCACGCGAGCCATCGAGAGCCGCGGATCGACCATTCGCGACTACATCGGCGGTTCCGGGCTGCGTGGCGGATTCCAGAACGAGTTCGCGGTCTACGGCCGCACGGATGAAGCTTGCCCGGAGTGCGAAACCGCAATCAAGTGCGCCCGCTTCGGCGGCCGCTCGTCGCACTATTGCCCTGAGTGCCAGAAGCGATCACCACAAAGAGGGCAGTCATCAGTGAAGAGTCATCAGTAATCAGTCATCAGTTATCAGTCTGCAGTTTCTGGAAGGGTGGCGAGTACCGATGACTGAATATTGATTACTGATGACTCTTCACTGTTCACTGTTCACTGTTCACTGATGACTCTTCACTGATTACTGGTGAGATCCGGCCATGTCGTACCGCGCGTTCAAGAGACTGCTGGGCGAGACGAGCCTGGAGCGAAAGTGTCGCTGGCTGCTCGGAGCTGGCGTACTGGTGCTCATGACCGGCAGCTTCTGGGTTTACGCCAAGCAGACCGAAGACCTCGCCTACGGGCAACTGGAAACGACCGGCCGCGCGCTCCTCTCGCCGATTCTGGCGCGCTTCCACGTCAAGGAAGGCGAAGATCGAGACGCGCTCGACGAGTTCCAGAAGCTCACCGAGGCGAACTGGCCCGCAACGCTCAAGGGTTACAACTACAAGCTCATCAAACCCGACACCAAGGACCCGCTCAACCAGCCGACCAGCGACGACCTCACCATCATGTACCGCATTCAGAACGACACGACCAAGAACGAGGAGACCCGACAGGCACCTAAAGAAAACGCCTTCTATTACTACGGAGCCATCCGGGCCGGTCAGTCGTGCCTCAACTGCCATCGCGACCCGAACAAGGTGGGAGAAAAACTCGCTCGCCCCGATCTCAAGCAAGATGATGTCATGGCCGTGGTGCGCATCCGGCTTTCAACGCAGTCCATCGATGAAGGTTTTCACACCAACCGAGCCGTGCTGATCTCGTTCGCCATCGGAACTTCGCTACTTATCATCGCGGGGAGTTACCTCATCATTCGTTATGTGATCGTGAAGCCGGTCAAGCACCTCAAGGAAGTGTCCGAAGCCATCGCGACGGGGGAGTTGAACATCCGCAGCGAGATTCAAACGGGTGATGAGTTTGAAGACCTCTCTCACGCCTTCAACCGCATGCTTCGTAACCTCACGAACATCCAGGAGCGGAACAAAAAACTCATCGCGGACCTCGACCGCAAGGTCGATGAACTGGCGCGCGTGAACATGGCACTCTTCGAGAGCAACCGACTCAAGAGCGAGTTCCTTTCCACCATGAGTCACGAACTGCGCGATCCGCTCAACAGCATCATCGGCTTTTCCGAAGTGCTTCTGGCCGCGGAGAACCTCACCGAGAAGCAGCACCGGTTCGCCGGGAACATCATGACCAACGGTCAGCGGTTGATGGCGCTCATCAACGACATCCTGGAGTTAGCGAAACTGGAAGCGGGGAAGATGCGCTTGCACCCGGAGCCGCTCAATGTGGCTCAGGCGTGTGAACACGCAACCGCTCTGCTCCGCCAACAAGCCGAGAAAAAGAACATCGACCTGAAAGTCATCGCCGACGCGAACGCTCCTCCCGCGCGCCAGGACGCGGGGAAAGTCCACCAGATACTGACGAACCTGATCTCCAACGCGGTGAAGTTCACGCCCGAAGGCGGACGAGTCACGGTCAAGGCCGCCTCTGATGGCAATGACCTCGTGTTCACCGTCTCCGATACAGGAGTGGGCATTGCACCAGAGGAACAAGACCTGATCTTCGAGAAGTTCCGGCAAGCGGCCAACCCAATGACACGCGAACAGGGAGGCACGGGGTTGGGGCTTTCCATCGTGCGGGAACTGGCGAAGTTGCTCGGTGGCGATGTGACTGTTCAGAGCGAACTTGGCCGCGGAAGTACGTTCACGGTTCGCCTCGCGGCTCGGTTGGCGGACGAACCACTATTGGGATTTGAGTTGTCCGAAGAGGCGGGTGCCGGTGCTCAGAAAATGGAGGCAGCGAATTAACGGGACCAACCTCTTTGGAGTTACTCATGAACAAGTGGACGATTGGCGCGGGGGCGGCGGTCGCCGCTCTCGCTGGCTGTGTCGCAGCGGTGTTCCTCATCGGTTCCGACCGGCCGAACGACCCAGCTTCTCTCCCAGGCATCGCGGTGCCAGAGGCGAGCGCTCAGCCAGCACTTCCAGCACCGGCGGTTCGGGCGAAAGGGCTGTACCTGATTGACGAGAAGATGCCGTTCCGAAAGGCGATGTGGAAGGAGAAGTGGGGAAATGAGGAGAGGGAAGTCGAGGTGTTGGTATCGGCTCGCCGGAGGTTGACCCCAAACGGACCGGTCTACTTCGTGAGGATCTTGTTCCCAGGCATCGTGCCGATCCTCGGCCCAGACCAGTTTATGATCGAGGTCTCGATTGATGATGCGGTCGCCATCGCTGACTTCCTGGAGAACCCGATGGGAGCGCTTCCACCAGCGGCGAAGAAAGGGGAGAAGGCGCTCATCTACCGCACGCTCCTGGTAAGCGGCTGCTTCGACCGCGACGACTTGACTCTGGAGTACGACCCGGCTGCGGACAAGTTCTCCAGCGCGAACATCGCTTATGCTGGCGACAACAAGCACTTCAACCTCTACCTGAACCGTAAGCGAATCACGGACACGATCCGGGAGTCGCTCCAGGACTTCGACACGCTCAAAACTTACCCCGCGAAGCGATGACGAGTTCTCCGTGAACCGGCGGGCGGCTCAGTCGGTCTATTCGATACGCCCGCCATTCTCGGAGTTCGCCACGAACGCGCCTCGTATGCACATCCCGCCCCTTCACGACTGGCCGACGACCGAGGCCGAAGCCATCGAGCTTCAACACGCTCTGGCTGATCGTGTGGACACCTCCGCGAAGCTCGACGCATTCGAGTTTGTCGCTGGGGGCGACATCGCCTATCACCTCACTGAGCCGAAGCTCTTCGCGGCGGTTGTCGTTCTCCGCGCGTCCGATCTGTCGGTTGTCGAAGAACGGGTGGTAAGCCGCGAAGTGATCTTCCCGTATATTCCGGGCTTGCTGTCGTTCCGCGAAGTGCCCGCACTACTTACCGCGTTCACTGAATTGCGCCAACCGCCAGATGTGGTTATGCTCGACGGACAGGGAATCGCTCACCCACGGCGATTCGGGCTGGCGTGCCATCTGGGATTGTGGCTGGATCTGCCCTGTGTCGGCTGCGCCAAGAGCTGGCTCGTCGGGGATTTCGAGGAACCTGGCCCAGGCGCTGGCGATGCAAGCGCGCTCGCGATGCAGGGAGAAACAGTCGGGGCGGTTGTGCGGTCAGCGGCGGGAGCGAAGCCGGTCTTCGTTTCGCCTGGTCACCGGCTCGATGTGGATTCCGCAACGGCCGTTGTGCGAGCCACACTCAGCGGATACCGTCATCCGACCCCGACACGAGCTGCTCACATGGCCGCGAACCGCCTGCGTCGGGGTGACCAGTGACCAGTGAACAGTGAACAGTAATCAGTAATCAGCGAGAAGCCAGCGGGAAGACTCGGCGACTGATAACTGATCACCGATTACTGATTACTGATTACTCCCCACCACTTGAGTGGATTCCGGCAACCGGTGGAAAGTACGGGGGTTGGGTCAACCGCGTGAACCGTCCACTGCTCACCACCCGGTTAACGGTCGCGCGCCGACGAAAATCGGAGAAGCCCGCGATGCGCGGCACGCAATTTCTTACGACAGATCGCGCGCCGACGACGATACACTTGCGTAGAATGGGCCGCGGATCACTGAACGGGTGAACCGTGTCGCGAAGGGCGGAATCCTCCTTCTCGCGATAACTTCCCCGACTGCGCCGTCAGGAGAGGACGACGCGATGGGGATTGAGGGTGAACCACGCCGTGCGGCTCAACGGAATGTCCGGCGAGCCGCCACCGAATGACTACCCCGCACCTCCGATCAAGGAGACCAGGGTAGGGAGACGCTCCCCCATGCGCGAGACTTCACCGAGAGGCTGGCACCGCCGGCGCCTGACTGCTGTTCACGCCAAACCGGGTTCGGCCTTCGGCCGGATAACCTGCCTGACCGTTACTTCCTCTACCACCAACGATCTTGCCCCGCCCATCTGTTCGGAAGTGCCTGGGCCGGATGGTATCCGACGCGAACTCGTTGCCCGCATCCGCCGCGAGATCGCCGAGGGCACCTACGACACGGAAGAGAAGTGGCTCGCCGCCGAAGAAGCCTTGTTCCGCCGAATCGAAGGGCGCGCCTGAAAGTAGGACAGGCATCTTGCCTGTCTTGATGTAGGACAGGCTGGACACCTGTCAGTGAGGAGGCAGTCAAGATGCCTGTCCTACAGCAACAGACAGGCAAGATGCCTGTCCTACTCTCACATCCGCAGTGCCCGGCTATAATTCCTCTGTGATGGTTTTGTCAGGAGGGGTTGCCGTGTCACTGCCTGCCGTCGCGGTGTCGCAGACCCCGGAGAGCAAGTTCCGGGAGTATCTGGCGAGCCGCCCCAAACCTCAGCGATTCACCGAACAACAGCGGGAACTGGTGGAATACATCTTCGCGCGGCACTCGCACTTCGACGCCGAACAACTGATCGCGAATCTGAAGTCGGCCAAGAAACAGATTAGCCGAGCGACCGTGTATCGCACGCTATCGAAGTTGGTGGACGCGGGGCTATTACGGCGCATCGAACTGGGCGAACGCACGGTCTACGATCACGATTACGGCTATCCCGCTCACGATCACCTCGTCTGCACGCAGTGCAATTCCATGACGGAGTTCCAGAGCGAGGAGTTAGAATCGCTCCTGGAACGCGTGGCATCCGACCATCAGTTCCGCGCGGAAGGACACACGCTGGTGATTCGCGGAGTGTGCGCTACGTGCAACGCCGCACGAGCCGCCAAACACCGACTCGTGATGTGAATCGCCGACAGAGCCGCGACCGTCAGGGAGCAAGCAGAGCCGCGACCGTCAGGGAGCGCTTAATCAGAGCCGCGACCGTCAGGGAGCGCTCTTGTTTACGCGCTCCCTCACGGTCGCGGCTCTGATAAGCTACTCTTCCTCCGGCCGCGTTCGGTTCGCCCAGTGCGCGGGCGGCTCGCCAGCCACGACCACGCCCTTCTCGTGCCAGCCCATGTAAGCTCGAACGTCGCCGGTGGTGAATCGCAGTGTTAACCCGCAACGTCGGCGGTCGCTGGTGTTCCCATCAGAGCCATGCAGAAGCAAATCCGAATGCACCGACGCCTCGCCCGCCTTCAGCTCCACATACACCGGAGCGCCGTATTTCTCGACTTCGGGCACGGTCTGGGTCAGCACGTTCGTCTCGTCATTCTCGCTCAACTTGTAAGTGAGATGACCCAGCACGTGCGTTCCCGGAATGTACTTCATGCACGCATTTCCGCGATCCGCATCATCAATAGCCAGCCACACAGTCACCGCCTTGCTCGGAGTGAGCGGCCAGTAGCTCGCGTCCTGGTGCCAGCTCACGGTTTTGCCGTCTCGCGGCATCTTGCAGAAGAAATGCGACCCCCACGCGATCACACTCGGCCCAATGAGATCGGAGACAATCGCCACAACGCGCGGATTGGTCAGCACATCCCACACGCGGCCGTGCCGGAGGTGAGCGGAGCTAATGGAATAGCTGTCCTTGCCTTCCGACATGTACTTCGCGAGCAAGTTATCGAAGTATGTGCGTAGCTCCGCGACTTCCGACTCCGTGAAGATACGGAGCGGGAGAAGATACCCTTCGCGATTGAATCGCTCGATTTGCTCGCGCGAAAGTACCTTCGGGGCGGTGTTTGTGGATGGGTGAAACGACAAGTCGCGTGCGATCTGCTGCAAGTCGTCCTGACCGGGAACCGGCTGAAAAGTGTTCGGAGCGGCCATTGGAGTGCCTCGCGGAGAGAAGTTGAAGGAATATTACATCAGGAAGAGCATCGCGTCTTGTAGATGGACGTGGAACGCCCCTACGATGGGCGCGGGGAATTGAAGTTCTTCAGGAAGCATCATGAGTGACGACAACGACTTGATTGGCTTGGATGATCTCCCGGACGAGGCTCGGGCGGTGGTGGACGAGGCCGAGCGAGCCGTGGCCGAAGTGCGCGAACGCGCAGACCGGCGATCCGCTGAGATTCGAGAATCCGCCGACCGCGAATGCGAAGCGATCCGTGCCCAAGCAGACGCGGAACTGGCCGCCATTCAGCAATCAACCACGCGCGAACTCGCTCCTCTGGTCCGAACGCTGCTCGACCAACTTCGCGACCTTCAACAGCGCTACGCCCGCGACGGCAAGCTCGACGAAGCACTCGCGATCCGCGCCCGCGTTCGGCAACTTCGAGGAGACTTGCTCGGAGTGCGGTCTGATCCCGGCAATCTCAGCGAATTCACCGCGGGCGATGGCGGACGAACGGTTCTCATTGAGGTTGTTGGCCGAACGGATGGCAGCGTGTGGGGAACCGATATGTACACCGCCGATTCGCGCCTCGCGACGGCCGCGGTTCATGCCGGAGCCGTGCGCGAGGGCGAACGCGGGCTGGTTCGCGTGACTATTGTGGACAGCGCCGATCAGCCGTTCAACGGAAGCCAGCGCAACGGCATCCAGAGCTTCGACTACGCGAACTACCCGGTGGCGTATCGCGTGGAGCGTGTTTGAAGCGAACCCCGCCCGCAAGGGCGGCGGGTGGTACACATGAAACATCCCGACTGGCCCGCGTTCATCGCCGCGATCATCGCTAACCCCGACGAGGATACCCCGCGTCTGGTCGCGGCGGATTTCCTCGAAGAGAACGGCGAGTCCGACCGAGCCGCGTTCATTCGCATTCAGTGCGAAATAGCCCTGCTGGAAGCATCTGGGTTGAGCAAGTCGTTGGAGATGGACGAATTGCGGAAGAAGGAGCGCGCAATCCTTCATCCGCTGTCGGTGCACTGGCAGTTGTGGGCGGCGGAGGAGTGCCCGGAGTTGGTTCGCGTGGCTCCACCGACCAAAACCAGTTCACCGCTCGACCGCATACACGTTGAAGGCGCTGATCGGCTGGCTTGGCGCCGCGGGTTTGTTGAAGCCGTGCGCTGTTTCGCGGGGGACTGGTTACGCTGCGGTGTAGCGGTGCGGAAACGCCAACCGGTGCAAGACGTGACGCTGACTGATTGCAACATGACCGACCGAGATATGTGGTACGCAGGTCTGGCGGCGGTGAGCGGGTTGAGGAACGTGTTCCTCAATGGGACGAATCCGGTGTTGGCGGCGTGGCTTGCCGAGTGGCTTCCGGGAACGAACGTCAAGTTTGTGCGGTTGAGCAACCCTGACAATCTCCCAGCGCCGCCGGCAGAGTAATCGTGAACTTCGTTCCGCGGCCGGGTTCGCTTTGCACGTCGATGGTTCCTCCGTGAGCGACGACAATCTTGCGCGTTGTGGCGAGGCCAAGCCCGTTGCCGTCGGGCTTCGTCGTGTGGAACGGCCGGAACACCTTCGGCAACTCCGCCGGCGGGATGCCGCAACCTGTGTCGATCACATCCAGACACACCCAGCGCGAAGTACAGCCGTCGGTTTCTGCATTTGGTTCTTCACTCACACCCACACTCGCACTCACACTGTCGGCCACGCGGCCGACAAGCGTGAGCGTGCCGCCGTCGGGCATCGCTTGTTCCGCGTTGAGCATCAAGTTCAGAAGGGCTTGCTCAAACAGGTCGCGGTCGAGGCACACTGGCGGAAGGTCGGCCGCGGGGAACCAGTTAATCTCGATGTTCTGCTGACGAGCCAGCGGAGCGAGGAAGTCGATCATGCGCATCACAACCGCGTCGAGCGTCACGGGCTTCACATGTAATTCGCGGAGCCGTGCAAATCGAAGGAAATCATTCGACAGATCGACCAACTTGCGGCACTCGCCGGACAACCGCGTCACGCGATCCAGCGCCTGCCGTTCGCGCGGAGTTTCCGCGTTCTCGAAGTCTTCCGCGAGCAGTTGTAGGTTCAGTGAGAGCGTGCCGAGGTGGTTCTTGATTTCGTGAATGAACCCCGCGGCCAACTCCGCCAACTCCTCGGGCGGTTCTTTCGCGGGTGGGGGTACGTTGCTCGGCGGAGCGTCAAGCACTGCGTCGGTCATGGCGCGAGTCTCCACTTCTGCTCCTAATGTACACACACTCGCGCTCTTGAAAACATCCGCGCCGTTCCAATGCTAAAGAGTGTCGACCCGGCCTCTCTTCGTCTGCTCCTCCGGGCCAATCGGTATCTTAATGGATCTCATCATGGCGGACTCCACTCGTGGAAAGCTTGGTATCGTGGTCGGTGGCGGCCCAGCTCCGGGCATCAATGGCGTCATCAGTTCAGTTACCATCGAGGCCATCAATCGCGGAATTGAAGTCGTGGGGATTCGCGACGGGTTCAAGCATCTGGTGAGTGGCGACATTTCCCAGGTCCGCTCGCTCACCATCCCGGACGTCGCCCCGTACTATCAGCGCGGCGGCTCACTCCTGGGAACCAGTCGCACAAACCCCGCGAAAGACCCCGCTCACATGACCGCGGTTCTCGATGGACTCAACCGACTGGGCGTCAAGTATCTCATCACCATCGGCGGCGATGACACCGCGTATAGCGGAAGTCAGGTGTACGCTCACGCGAAAGGCTCGATCAAGGTCGCTCACGTTCCCAAAACCATCGACAACGA
>JAKEEV010000146.1 GCA_022616395.1 Planctomycetia bacterium
ACAGAACCCCGCGCAGAGCCTTCGCGGTCCGCGACAAGAGAAACGACTCCCTCACTTCTTGACTCTCGCGGATATTCACAAACTGCTTTCTGCGCCTTCCGAAAGCGATTGGGCAGGGAGGCGCGATCGTGCCATGTTGGAGACGATGTACTCCGCGGGCATTCGCGTTTCCGAGTTGGTTGGGCTGGATGTTCTCGACCTTGACCTCAACGATGGTGTCATGACCGTGCGCGGAAAGGGGAAGAAGGAACGACTTGCTCTTCTTGGCCCCGAGGCCGTGCGCGCGGTTTCGCGCTGGCTGGATGACCGTACCGTGCTCCTTCAGCGGAAGGGAAAAGAAACTGACGCGGTGTTTTTGAACAAGCACGGCGGTCGATTGACGACTCGAAGCGTTGGCCGATTACTTGCCGGTCACCTGCAGACCGCCGGTCTCGATCCGCGCACCAGCCCACATACACTCAGACATTCTTTCGCGACACACATGCTCGACGCCGGGGCCGACATTCGCGGAGTGCAAGAACTCCTGGGCCACAAGAGCCTGGCGACGACGCAAGTTTATACACACGTGACTACCCAGCGACTCCAGAAGAGCTACCAGAAGGCCCATCCGCGTGCGTGATGCGCGCACAGTTTCAGGAGGATTGGTATGTCTGGTGTTTGTGTCGTGTCTTAGCTGCCTTTCGACACAAACACCAGCAACATACCAATCCGACTGAAACTCTAAGCAGGGTGGACGCGGAACAGACTGAGATCGACTTTGCACTCATCCCGCGATGAGCGCATCCTGAACGGATTCGGAACTGTCCGAAGCTCCTTCGCCGTGGCTTCTTGCACCGGGAGTCTGCTTCATGCACTGTCCTGTTACTACTCCTCTGGTTCTCTATCCACTTATCACGGTCGCAGCGCTGGTCTCCGCGCTACCTGTCGCGGCACAACCGGCTCGTCCGATGCCGGCGCCGGCTCAGGTGACGTGGCGCACCGACTATAACGCCGCTCGCAAGGAAGCGACGGAGAAAGAGCTGCCGCTCATCATTGTGATTGGCACCGATGATTGCTTTTATTGCCGCAAGCTCGAAGCCGGGCCGTTGAAAGACCCGACAGTTGCGGGGCTTCTCGCCAAGGGTTTCATTGCCGTCAAGCTCGACGCGACTCGCGCTCCCGAGTTGGCCAAAGCGCTCAAGGTACAACTTTACCCCACAACGGTACTCGCGGGTCCAGACGGCAAGATTCACGCGTTCATCGAAGGCTACATCGAAGCTGACCGGCTCGTGGAGCAAATGAAACGCACGGTCACGGCTGTCACGACCGCCGACTGGATGGCACGAGACTACAACGAAGCTTCCAAAGCGCTTGCGGTCAGCGATTACGCGCGCGCGATTACACTTCTGAAGGGAGTGGTGAAGGAAGCGGGCGGGAAGCCGATTGGGACGAAGTCCAAGCAAGTGCTCGATGAGATCGAACGCCTCGCGGCCGGTCGATTGGTGCGGGCGAAAGACCTGGAGCAGAAGGGGCAGACGCTGGAGGCGATGGATCTGCTGGCCGACACGGTGAAACTCTTCGCGGGCACACAGGCCGCGACCGATGCCACCGCTCTGCTTACGGGGTTGGCCGAGAAGCCGGAAGCAGTCGCAAAGAAGCGTCAGCGGACCGCTCGCGATCTGTTGGCCGAAGCAAAAGACGAGTTCCGTACCGGGCAACTTTACGATTGTCTTCTCAAGTGCGAACGTCTTTCATCCGCGTTCGCCGACCTGCCCGAAGCGAAGGAAGCGGCTGCGCTCCTGACAGACATTCGCGGGAACCCAGAGCGGCTGGCGAAGGTGTGCGAGCAGATGAACGAGCGTACTGCTGCAATGTATCTGGCGTTGGCCGATTCGTGGGTGAAGAAGGGCCAGTTCGCGGAGGCGAGCGCGTGCTTGAAGAAGGTGATCGCTCTGTGTCCCAACACGAAGCAAGCCGACATTGCCCAGGCGGAGTTGACGAAGATTCAGAGCAAGGGCACGCCAACGGGCGGGCAGAAGCCGTGAGCCTTTATCAGAGCCGGAAGCGTCAGCGACGGTTTTGATCCTGTCTCTGACGCTCCCGCTCGTAATGCACCGTCGCTGACGCTTCCGGCTCCGATTGAAGAACCGTCGCTGACGCTTCCTGATTCTACTTCCCCGCGATGCCAATCACATCCGCGCGCCAGTCGAGCGGTGAGGGAGCCGCGCCGAGTCGGTCGTGGTCGATCTTGCCCATCAGTTCGTCGTGGACGTGCTTCACGTTGTTCTTGTTCATGTCGGTTTCCGCCACACCCACGCCGGTCCAGTCCTTGTACCATTTGAAGTCCAGCCCCGCGGTGATGTCCGCGACCGACTTCTTGGCGTCGATGCCCTTCTTGACCGCGGCACGCAGTTCGGTGAAGTATCGCTTCTCCAGGCCGAGCAAATCCTTGCGTGCCACCTTTCCGTGGCCGGGACAGATGAGGTCAATTTCCAGCTTCTCCATTGCTTCGAGGCACTTGATCCAGCTCGCGGAGTTGGAATGACCCATGAAGTTGAACGCGCCATTCACGCACGCATCTCCGGTGCAGAGAATCTTGAGCTTGGGCATGTACGCAACCGCGTCGCCGATGGTGTGGCTATGCCCGAAGTGCATGAACACGACATGCTGCGTATCGTCCTTCAGTTCGTACTTGTCGTCGAAGGTGATGTCTGGCTGTTTCAGTTTGTTGTCCTTGATGTCCTTGCGTCCCTTCGCGGCCTCCTCCCACTGTTTGGGGCCGTTGGTCTTCAAGAGTCGTGCGGTTGGCTTGGTGGCGACGATCTGAGCGCCTTCCTTTGCCCAGATGGTATTGCCGTAGGCGTGGTCGCCGTGGTGGTGCGTGTCGAGCACGTACTTGATCGGCTTCTTGGTGGTCTTCTTGATGTCCGCGATCACGTCGGCGGCTTCCTTGGGGAAGTTGGCGTCAATCACCACAACGTAGTCTTTGAAAACGATCCAGGTGTGATTGCTTCCCCCGAAGGGAATGTTCTTGTCGTTGGCGGAGATGGACGAGTAGCGGAAGAAGACGCCCGGAGCGAGTTCCTTGACGTCGTTGAACTTCATTTCGGGAACGGGGAGTTGCTCCGGTTTCGGTTCGGGCTTGTCGGCGGCCGCGAACACGACCAGCGCGAACGTGACTCCGACTATGGCCAAGAGGGCAAGTCGCTTGAACATGGTTAGACACCTGGAGTGAGTGGATGTGAAGAAACTAACCTCCGGGTGCCAAAAAAGAAAGCCCCTGGCAACCGCCAAGGGCTTCATGGCGAACCCCGCCCGCAAGGGCGGTGGGTCCAGCCACAGCGCACCCACCGCCCTTGCGGGCGGGGTTCGCCGCTTTCGGATTAGTACCGCCGACCGCCGCCTCCGTAGCCACCGCGACTGCCACCGCCACCGCTGCCACCGCGGCTTCCGCCACCGTAGCCGCCACCGCCACCAGAGCGCGGGCGCTCTTCACGCGGCTTGGCCTCGTTGACGGTCAGCGTGCGGCCGTCGAGCTGTGCGCCGTTGAGCGCGGCGATGGCCTCATCAGCTCCATCGTGCATCTCGACGAACGCGAACCCGCGGCTGCGGCCGGTCTCCCGGTCGCTGACAATCTGCGCGCCCAGCACGGTGCCGTACTGGGAAAACGCCTGAACCAGTTCCTCACTGGTGGTCTGGAACGAGATGTTCCCGACATACAACTTCTTTGCCATTCTTCCTTACTCTGGGCTTTGCGCCCGAAACAAAGAGCCAACGGATAATCTCTTCGTAGGACGGGCTTTCTAGCCCGTCTCAGACAGCCCAGAAGGGCCGTCCTACTTTGGGTTCTTCTGTTGGCTCAAATCACAGCGCGGAGTCCCGCGCGGGAAACAGGAACGGGTGAGGAACTCCGTCGTCGTTCAACGCGAACGATCAAGGCACGGAAACTTCCTCGGCTTACTCTGCACTGGGCTGGCTTGACTGTCTTGGAGGCTGTGAGGGGAACTCAGAGTCGGAAGACCAAGAAGTGTCGAAGCAAGTGAGCGGCAAAGCAATTCGTAGCTCCTGAGCGAGCGGCACCCGCCGCCCGTCACGGAATCATACGCTGTGTGCGTCCAAGAAAAAGGGCAATTCACGAAGAATTGCCAGAATCGTGTGAAGAGATCGTTGGGAGAGCTTTCAGGATTTGGCGGAAGGCGAATCAAACGTACCCCATCTTCCGAAGAGTCCGCCCGTGCAAGCAGTAGAAGAACAGCCGGTGAAGCCAGGGCATTTCATCCCTCCACGCTCCGACCTTTCCCCGACGGAAGAATCGCTCGCGGAAGTGAGAAGACTCCATGACAGAGGATCCGGTGCCGAAGTCAAACTTCTGTGAGCGCAGGTCAGTGAACGAAGGGACGTGTTCCGCGCGCGGTGCAGGCAGCGGATAGATCGAGCGGATTCGCTCGGCGCAGGCAATCGGATCAACGATCAACTCTTCAAAGCGCAAGATAACTCCGGCCCGTTTGCGCCACTCTCGGACGTGCCGACTCCA
Organism: Planctomycetia bacterium; assembly: GCA_022616395.1. Classification (GTDB taxonomy): domain Bacteria; phylum Planctomycetota; class Planctomycetia; order Gemmatales; family Gemmataceae; genus Gemmata. The sequence goes on from JAKEEV010000146.1 coordinate 4,514, forward strand.
GCCGCCGAAGAACGAACCCTTCCGCGCGAAGATGGCCCATCGCAGAACAGACCAGAAGGGCATACCGGGGGCAACCAGATCGCAGTGATGGCGAGCCGCCGAAACCACCGCGTCGCGCCCGTCTCGGACGATGTACACCGCGGGGATTTCGGGATCGCTTGGTATAAGATCGCCGGGAAGCAAATGCGTTTTGACGACGGGGTAGTTCAGATACTCGCGATCAGTTGACTGCAACTGCGGATCGTGAAATTCGGATGACTCCAGGCCGTACACTTCGCTCAGGACGATTCGCAGGAAGGTATTCCCGGATCGCGGATAAGAAGCCAGCCAGAGCATGATGGCCCCTCGGCTTTGTGCCGAAGAGTGCGGTCGGGTCTTCGCGAACAATCCGCGAACCCGTGAGGAGGTAGAGTTGTTGGGTGAATCGACAACACGCTCGAGGATCTGAACTGAAAGGGTAAATTCCGCAGAAGTGGCAAGATCAGGAGGAACGATTAGGAGGTGTGAAGAGTAACTTCGTCTGTTGACCAAGAAGAGCCGAAGCGCAGGCGGAGCCGGCCAACGAGGCCGGCTCCCACGAAGACCCACGAACGCCACTTCCGCCGACTAACGCTTCGTCAGGGTCTTCTTTCCAATGTCGATGATGAACTCCTGCCCCTCCTCCGCGCCAACCGTGGCCAGGAAGGGAGTGATCTCGGCGTCGAACAATTCCTCGAAGCGGTTCGTCCCGTCGCCGCCGTAGATTTCGCTCACGATCTCGACGCGATACTCGCCCGGCGGGATACCCTTGCCGCTTGGCCCGGTGATTTCAAAGGTATCGGTTCCCGGGTCGTATTCGGAACTGGCCGCGATCTGACTGTCTTTGGTGCCGTTCACGTCCACGAAACTCACACGAATCTGTTCGTCGGGAAGCAGCTTGAGGGCGGCGCCGTTGGAGACGAGTCGCCCGCGAACGGTGACACCGCTCACCTCCGGCGCGGAACTGGACTTCCCGCACCCGGAGACGAGCGCGACACAGCAGAAAAGGAGCGCGAATTGGCCCCAACAGCGCGCGGATTTGTGAATCATGCTCGATCTCAGTTGGGGAACACCAAGATGGGCACTTGGTCTCACCGGGAGTGAGTTGGTCGGGCAGCCCATCTCAACCGCGCGACCGTTCCGAAGACGCCTGCATCAGGCAAAGCGGTTGCCCGGACTGCTCAGTTGCCGGGAACCACTCGGCCGTCGGTCGGATTGAGCATGAAGCACAGGTGCGCGGAGTTGGTGCTGTAGTTCAGGGACCGGACGCTCCCGTCACCCATCACGAACAAGACCCCGCCCCCGAACGGGCCGCCGAAGTGGTTGTTGTGGATCGGGACGTTGGCCGGATTGTCGCGCACCAGAATGTAGTCGGCTTGCCCCGCGGAGTTGTTCGACCCGTTGTTGTTTCCTCGCCGACCGGTTCCGCCCCACCCACCCTGAGTGATACACTCGTCCCAGTTGTTCCCAGAGTTGTCGGAATGCTCGCTAATCCTCAACGCCTTCTGACCGACTAGGATCGTGTTCGACGATCCGTCGGAGATGGTCTGTACCGTGACCCGGCGGTCAGTGACATTCGTGCTTCCGTTGTTCGTCAACCACGCGTTCGTTCCCGGGTGGTTGACTCGGACGTTGATCGCGTAGTCGGTCACCGGACCCGAAGCGCGGTTGGCGGCGTTGCCAGTGGTCTTGAATCCCTTCCCCCGACCGCGACCCGGACTGATGAACGTCTTGATCTGTACGTGATGGGCGGTCGTTGTGCCGGGGAACGTCGCGTACACGAATGTCCATTGCTTGTACGCGTTGTCCTGTTCGATGTAGGGGAATATTTGAGTGGCCCAACTTCCAGACCCTTCGATGTTCGGATTGTGGACTCCACCGTTGACCGCGCCGTTTCGCCAACCGTTGTAGGGCAACCGACCACGAACGTCGTTGTGGTTGTGGAAGGCCAGGCCGATTTGTTTCAGGTTGTTTGAACAACTCATCCGGGCTGCGGCTTCGCGCACCTTCTGAACAGCGGGCAGAAGCAATCCAATCAGGATGGCGATAATCGCGATGACAACCAGCAACTCGATCAGTGTAAACGCGAGAGGACGAGAGGAGGGGGAGCGCGTCATGAGCAGACCTCGCGGGGCTGGATTGAGAAAATAAAAACTCAGGACACCGACCAGCGGCCGGCATCTCGACAAGAATGCACGCAGACTCCCCACAGACCTTCTTGGCCTTTGGGGAGTCTGCGGTTCGTTCAATCTGCAAGTCGACCTGTGCTGAACGAACCACTTCTCCTGCAAGCGGTGGACCAGCGCGGCGGACTCGGGGGGTTGGTGGGCGCTTTGAAGCACGTCGCGGGAAGGGGCGCGGCAGCGATCAACCAGAAAATGAAGGCGTTCTCATGAGTGTTATCGAAGCGTGAAAAAAAACAGAGCAGGGCGCCACAAGATGGTTCTCTCCTCCCCAGAAATTTATTGCGGCTGTCCAAAAAATGAGCAATTTGTGATAGAGGAGTTCAAAACTTAATCACCTGACTGAACACCGGTCCGCAACTCGTCACCAAGGGCGGAGTGAACTCATCCGCGCACGGGGTTTGGATACTCGCCCGGCACCGCGGTGCGTTCGACGAGTCGGCCATCGCGCAGAAGCGCCACTGAGACCGGCAGACCAACCGGGAACTGCGTGAGCAGCCGTTGGAGGTCATCCACGCTCGTTACGGGCTTGTTGCCGAAACCGATGATGATGTCCTCGATCCACAGACCCGCGTTCTGTGCCGGGCCGTCTTCTTCGAGCAT
>JAKEEV010001102.1 GCA_022616395.1 Planctomycetia bacterium
GCGGGACAAGGGTTCAGACACTCAATTACTTGACAATTGTTCACTTATCACTCAGAATTGGTATTGGCACTCGATCCCGCACTCATCACTTTCGGAGAGTCCGCCGGGTGCCCTTCGCGGAATTGTGTGAGTTGCTTTGGCCACCCCTGGCCGTTTCAAAGCCCAGAAAAGTCAGCAAAAACGCGTGATAAAGGCCACATCCCTCCAGGCGACCGTGCGAATCCCCCCACAAATCGTGGGGAAAACGCACCGACTCCAAAACAGGGGGGTGCGGGGGGTAAGAGGGGTCCAAAAGTCGCGCGAACAACCCCCGCTTGCTCGTGAAGCAAATAGTCGCTATTATGCCATTTCTTCGGCATTCACGTTTTTTCGCCGGTTCTCGTGCGATCTGCCGACGCGCGGCAAGGACCGGCGGGCGAGTTTCGGGTTACACCACCTCAAAACCCACTAGCGTGGGTCTGGGCGGTCGTCGGCCTGAACCAAGTGAGTAGGATTCCACCTCCTGGAATCGTGCTCAGAAGAGGGGAGCGGAGTCGTGACGGAATCTCTCATCGATCTACGGGCACTTCTGGTTGAACGCGAAGACTTTGAAGGCGGTATGGTGGGCAAGCTGCGTGAAGGGCTGGCTCAGGGCGGTCCACAGATTCGCAACCTCAAGGAAATTCTCGACACGCTCGGCAAGCGGCTCGCGGTCGCCGCCGGTCCGCAACAGAAGAAGATTCACCTCAAGCTCGGAATCGCAAACTACTTCCTCGGCCACATTCGAGCCGCGGTCGAACATCTGCAAAAGGCCGAAGGCCCGCTGGCCGCGTTCTGGCTCGGTCAGGCACACGTCACTCTCGGACAGGCTCGCCCTTACGTTGACGCAAGCGAAGCCGACAACACCGACCACTACGAGGCCGCGGTCAAGGCGTTCGACAAGGCCGAGAAGTCTGGATACGCCGCCCAGCAAGTGCAACTTCAGCGAGCCGGCGTGCTGCGCCTGCAAGGACATCAGGGTGATGCAAAAGCCATCCTCAACAAGCTCAAGGACGCGGCCGCTCACAACGCCGAATACTACTACCAGGAAGGCGCGGTCGCGGAGACCGACGGAGACGTTCCCCGTGCCGCCAAATACTACGAACGGGCCATCGAACTCGAACCCCGACACGCCGGCGCGCTGTTCCGCCTCGGCTTCTTGAACGACCTGCAAGGCAACGACCACGAGGCCATCGGCTACTACGAACGATGCCTCAAGTACCCGCCGGTTGGCAAGGGCGTGCTCTACAACCTCGGCGTGCTCTACGAAGACAACGACATGTACGACAAGGCGACAGACTGCTTCCGCCGGCTGGCCAAAGCCGACCCACGCGACGAACGAGCCAAACTCTTCGTCAAGGACTCGGAAGCCTCGCTCTCCATGTACTACAGCCCCGAAGACGAACAGCAGAACGTCGCGTTCCGACAAGTGATGGAAATCCCCATCACCGACTTCGAACTGTCCGTGCGCAGTCGAAATTGCCTCAAGCGCATGAACATCAAGACCCTCGGCGACCTCACACGAGTTACTGAGTCGCAACTGCTCGCGAGCAAGAACTTCGGAGAAACGTCACTCGAAGAAATCCGGCAGATCATGGGGAGCAAGGGACTTCGCATCGGGCAATCGCTCGAACAGGGGCAGCAGTACGAATTCCGCTACCGCCCGCAGCAGAACCTCAGCCCGGAAGAACAGGCGGTGCTGAACAAACCCGTCAGCGACCTGAACCTCTCGGTGCGTGCCCGCAAGTGCATGAACCGGCTGAACATCACCACGCTCGGCGAACTGATCCAGCGCACCGCCGACGAACTATTGGAAGCCAAGAACTTCGGCATGACCTCGCTCAACGAAGTCCGCGACCGCCTCGGGCAGTACAACCTGAAACTGCGGGGGGACTGAAAGAGGAATTAACCACAAAGGCACAAAGGACACAAAGAAGAGAAAGACACGAGAGATCAGTTCAAAAGAACTCTCTTCTGTCTTCTTTGTGTCCTTTGTGCCTTTGTGGTTAATTCTGTGTCTTTGTGGTGAACCGGCTTTATGTCTTTCTCCTTCACACTTCACGCCACCGACGGAAGCGCCCGCGCGGGCACGCTCACGACGCCTCACGGAGCGGTGCAGACGCCCGCGTTCATGCCTGTCGGCACTCAAGCCACCGTGAAAGGGCTTACGCCCGAAATGGTACGCGATGCGGGCGCGCAGATCATACTGGGGAACACGTATCACCTCACGCTTCGCCCCGGCGACGAACTCATTCGCGACCTCGGCGGACTGCATCGCTTCATGCACTGGAACGGACCGATTCTCACCGACTCCGGCGGATTCCAGGTATTCAGCCTCGTCACTCAGGTGAAGATCACCGATCACGGCGCAAGCTTCAAGAGTCACATTGA
>JAKEEV010001103.1 GCA_022616395.1 Planctomycetia bacterium
ACATTGATCTTGTCCATCTCGCCCGCGTACACTCTTCCGCCCGCGCATGGGACGCACTGGCAACACTCACCCTCACTCGAATGCCGGACGCACAGCGCTACGGCGCGGTCGAATTCGATTCAGAAGCCCGCGTGACGCGCTTCCGGGAGAAGGATTCAGTTGGCGAAGGCGAAGAGAAGTGGGTAAACGCGGGGGTGTACGTGATCGAACGCGATCTGATCGAGCGCATTCCGACGGGAGAAGTCGTTTCACTTGAACGCGACGTATTCCCGCAAGCGCTGTACGATGGAGTACCGCTCGCGGCGAACACGCACGACCGGCCCTTCCACGACATCGGCACGCCGGACGACTTCCGCGAGTTCGTCCGCAAACAGGAAGCCGCACATGCCGCGTGAGGCCGTGTTCCTGGATCGCGACGGCACACTAATCGAGGAGGTGCATTACCTCGCGGAGCCGGAACAGGTGCGGTTGATTGCAAACGCGGCTCAAGCCGTTCGGAAGTTGAACGAAGCGGGCGTGCTGGTCGTGGTGGTGACGAACCAGGCGGGCGTGGCTCGCGGATACTTCCCCGAAAGTCACGTGTTCGAGGTTCACGAACACCTCTCCGCGCTTCTTGCCCAACGCGGAGCGCGCCTCGATGGTTACTACTACTGCCCCCATCACCCCGAGGGCGTAAACGAATATCGATGCGAGTGCGATTGCCGCAAGCCGAAGCCGGGGCTTCTTCAACGCGCGGCACGCGAGTTAGACATCGACCTCAGCCAGTCGTGGATGATCGGCGATAAAGTCTCTGACGCGGAGGCCGGAACCGCCGCTGGCTGTCGCTCGATTCTGGTGCGAACGGGTCACGAGCTACCGAACAACATCACGACAACGGGGCTACTGGCCGTGGTGGACGACCTCGTGGAGGCGGTAGAGATTGTAGTCCTCACGCTCCGCGTGAGGGAAGACACCTCACGCGGAGCGTGAGGACTACAATCGGACTGATTGGGGGCAATTATGGCAACAGTGCTGGTTACCGGCGGGGCCGGTTACATCGGCTCGGTGCTGGTGCCGCTCCTGTTGCGCGACGGACATGTGGTTCATGTGCTCGACAACTTCCGTTTCGACCAGACCAGCCTGACCGAGTGTTGCATCGATCCGAACTTTCGAGTCACGCACGGAGACTGCCGCGACATCGCCACTCTCACGCGCGCCCTTCGTGACGCGGACGTGATTCTGCCGCTGGCGGCAATCGTCGGCGCGCCGGCCTGCGACCGCGACCCGACAGCCGCAGTCACAACGAACCTCGACGCGATCAAGCAACTTCTGTCACTGCGTTCCAAACACCAGCGCGTCATTCTGCCAAATACCAACAGCGGGTACGGCATCGGCGAACCGGAGAGCATCTGCACGGAAGACAGCCCGCTGCGGCCTATCAGTCTCTATGGCCGCACAAAAGTTGAAGCCGAGCGTGCAGTGTTAGAGGCGGGCAACGCGCTCACGTTTCGCCTCGCCACGGTGTTCGGCATGTCCCCACGAATGCGAATCGACCTTCTGGTAAACGACTTCGTCTATCGAGCGGTCACCGATCGCGCGCTGGTGGTCTTCGAGGGACACGCGAAGAGGAACTTCATCCACGTGCGAGATGTGGCCCGCGCCTTCCGGCACGCGATCGACAACTTCGAGTCGATGCAGGGGAAGCCTTACAACGTGGGACTGAGCGACGCGAATCTCTCGAAGCTGGAACTCTGCGCTGCGATCCGCGCGCAATTGCCGGGCTTCGTCTATGTGGAAGCCGCGGTGGGCGAAGACCCCGACAAGCGCGATTACATCGTGTCGAACGCGCGCATCGAGTCGACCGGCTTCACCCCGCGCGTCTCACTGGCAGATGGCATTCGCGAACTCATCAAGGGTTACACCATCGTGCGAAACGCGCGCTTTGGAAATGTGTGACAGAGTAGCCCGCCGCGGAGCGGTGGGCTACTTTCTCCCGAGGACACGGCATGGCAGCCAGATTCCTGATCGTGAACAACGGACTGACCGAACCGCGTGGACACTTCGTCGAGACGAGTCTGGCCGTGGCTCGTGCTGCTCGTCGGCGCGGGTTCGATGTGGTGATGGGCGTTCACGCACGCTGCGACAGCCGCGAACTTCCCACTGACCTGCCAACAATTCCGCTTTTCCGCGTCGATCACTGGGGCCACTTCGTCAACGAGCAGCAACCACGCGCGATTCCACTTCGTGGACAACTCGGCCCGCTGTGTGATGTGCCTATTGAGTCCGTTCTGGAAGGCCGGTCCAGTTTGAAGGAATTGCTCGACGCGCGCTTCACTCCTCCACAACAGGTTGGTGGACTCAAGGCGAAGCTCGCTCGACTCGCGAAGCGCGGGCTTCCTCCCCTCATCACCAGCGCTGGCCGCAGCGCAACGCGACTTCTTCGCGCGCTCGTTCCTCCGGTTGCGTTCGACTGGCTTCGCGCGTTCTCGCGCCGAAGGAGAGGACTACCGCCCGCTCCGTGGTCAGAAACAGCCAGCTCCGCCCACTTCGATGAATACGATCCACTTCCAACCGATGTGGAAGGTTTGCTTCGCCGAGCGCTCGGTCGCATTCCGCCCGATCACAACGAGTTTGCGCACTATCAGATGTTCGCGGAGGATCTCGAACGATTCCTTACGCTCTGCACTGTGGAGCCAGGCGATCACGTTTACTTACCGACCGCCCACGGTCGAGATGCAGCGGCGATTCTCGCGCTTGTTCATCGCGTCGGCGCAGAGCACATGCCCGCATTGCATCTCGAATTCCGCCACGCGCTGCTTTCCGTAGCCGAACTTGAAGCACCGGTCTGTCCGTTCGCGGCGTTCCACACGCGCACTCACCGCGCGTACTTCGATGCGTGTCGGGCTTACCCCGAAAGCGAGAAAGTCCACTTCTACACCGACACACGCGAACTTTCCGCCGACTATGCCGCGCTCGCGGGGTTTTCCTTCGGCGTGCTCCCCATTCCCTTCCGCGCAGACCTGATTCCGCCGTCGCCCCCGCGCGCTTCAACCGATCCACTGCGAATTCTCTTCCTCGGAGACTTGCGCGAAGAGAAGGGATTCACGAAGCTGCCTCCGTTGGTGCGCGCGATGCGTGAGGAGCGCGTTCAGTTCGTTGTGCCCGGCTCACTTCACCCGGAAGAACACGAACCGGCCATGCTCGCGGCTCTCGTGGAACTGGAATCGTACCCTCCAGAGCGAGTCGAACGCCCGCACCGAGACGGCTTCATCCCCGCGGAGGGCTACTACCGGTTGCTGGCGTCCGCTGATGTGGTGCTCTGCCCTTATGACGCCAGGGCGTATCGCTCGCGCAGTTCCGGCGTGTTCGCGGAAGCGGTCGCGGCCGGGAAACCGACAGTCGTTCCGGCGGGAACGTGGATGGCAAGCGAGCAAGGGCTGGGTTGTGGCGAAACCTACCTCGACGACCAGGAATTGCTTCGCGCGGTGCGCAGAATCTGCTCCGACTACTCCGCCTACCGAGCCGCAGCCGAAGAAGCCCGCGACCACTGGCTCGCGCGCCAGTCGCCGGAGAATCTGCTCGCGGAGTTGATTCGACCCACGAGTACACGAGCGACGAGCAGAAAAGTTGCAGCTCTCGCGGTTGCATGATTGCGAACGTCAGTCACGGAGGACACGGTGCGGGTGTTACTCTTCCACCCCTGGGGCCGGTTCGATTCCGCGTGTTGCGGAGCGTCTCACACCGCGCTTGCTCACTTGGAGTTCTTCCAACACAGCGGCTGGGAAGTTCACTGCGTCCTTCAGGAAATCCCCGCTTGGTGTGTGACTGCGCCTGAACCGACGGAACTCCTGTCGCACTTCTCGTGCGTGAAGTCTGTTCGCACACTACGAATCGACTGTCCGCCGATTTCGCCGCGAGACTATGGAGACGAGTTCCGTCAGTTGCTTTACGCCAGCGAAGGCGCTGCGCGCGGCAGAGCGTTCCGCGCGATCGCCTCCGAACGGTGGGATGCGTTCCTCACCACGGATGTAACCTGTTCGGCTTACGCGCTTGGCGTGCCCCGCAGCACGTTCAAGGTACTCGCCGCAGGCGACAGCTATGCCCGGCGCGCTACAGTGACCGAACTCGCCAGTCCAGAGGTGCGCGTGTCTGAAAGCAATTTTACTTTCGCGCGTGTGGAGTGCGAACTCTACCGCCTCTTCGATCGCGTGTTGTTCCCCTCGGAAGCACAAACTCGCGAAGCCGCACAGCGCGGAGTCAAGTCTGCCGTTCATGTCCCGACGCGGATTCGAGAAGTCGGGACGCCGCCTGAACCAAACGCCGAACACGACATCGTGATCTGTGGAGGATCGCGGACCAGCGACCTCGCGGATGTGGAATGGTTCTATCGGCACATTTATGTGCCTCATCTGCGAGGGTGTGGCATTCGCCTCACTCTTGCTGGCCCGGTCGCGGAACGGTTCGCGGTGATCGATCAGCGCGTGACGAAGCTCAGTTCAACGCGCGGTGCTTATCGCGCGGCTCGTGTCGTGGTCACGCCCATATACGAAGCTGCCGGGCCACACGTGCCAGTGATGGACGCGCTCGCCGCGGGGTGCGCGCTGGTTACGACTCCCTGCGGTCTTCATGGACTGGAAATACAAGAGAACGCCGCCGTAGTGCTTGAGATGCGAAATGATCCCGGTTGCGTGGCGGCTGGTATTCGCGATCTGCTGGCGGCTCCCGGCTGGCGGAAAGTGCTCGGCGAACGAGCCGCGCGGAGTGCTTCACGACACACGCGCGAGAGACACTTTTCCGCGCTCGGTGCCGCGTGGCACCTGGCAATGGAACGCCTTCAGAATGTGATGGAGAGAAGTTGAGAATGCTCAGAACAGCATTCCGACCGGTGAGACGAGTATTGGGCCGGGTGCGCCGGCTCTTTCGACCATTGACACCGGCTCAGTGCGAAGCCGTGCAGCGCGAACTGCGCGCCCGGGCGGCGGTGCGCTCCGCGATGGCAGACGTTCCGCGTTCGCAGGTGACGACTCCGAATGTGTATGTCCTCACCGCGCACCACTTCAACCACGTCGCGCGCCCCATCCCGCTCGACCCGCGACTGCTCTACGCCCCGAAGAACTTCCACTTCTATTTCTTCGATCCGGAAGGGCCGCCACGCGGATTTCACCGGCGCGCACACTGCGAACGCGACATCTACCCCGAATTGCATGAGGTTGGCCGCCGACATCTGGCGGAGTGGACGTTCTTCCTGGCGGAATACGAGCGCCCGTTCGCCAGCTACCCATTCGTGACGATCTCGTCGCGATTCTACGACAAGAATCTCCGTCTTCCCGGCCCGTTGGATACATACTTACCGCTTTTCGGTTGGTACCTGAACGAGTACGGCTACGGCTACTTGCCGTCGTATGACCGCGACTTCTCAATGATTGATCTGGAGGAGTATGAACGAATCGGATACCTGGGCACGCGCCGCGAAGGAATGGATCTGGTACAGCGGCTGTATGGTGTAAAGATGCCCGCCGAGTATCGCTATACGGGCGATTTCTGGTGTAACTATATCGCGTTCCAATCGCGAGTTGAACTGGTACGATATATCGAATTCTACATGCCCCTTCTCCGCTATTTCTTTGATGAACGCTACAACCTGATTACCGAATACGCGGACACATTCGTGAACAGACGTTATGTATTCCGCAACGAGAAGCCACTCACACTCTATCTCGAACAGCTTTCGCATCTGTTCTTCTACCTCAATCGCCTTCCCTATATCGGTCTCCATTACGATGGCTTCTATGAAGTAGATGAGCGGAAACAGGAGTTCCGCAAGGTACTTTCGTTTGAATAACTCCTCGGAGCGTTCCCCATGTTGGCAGCAATCACAAGAACCGCGCGTCGGGGGCTAACCAACCTTCTCGGACTGATATCCGATCCGCTTGGTCGGCGGCAAGTGAGCCAGCAAGCACACCTCACGCGCATCGCCACGCACGAGCGCGCAGTGTGGTTGTGGCAAGTGCTCAAGGAACACGCCGAGGCCACACGCAACGTGGTGGTGGAGCAAGCGGAACGCACGCGCCTGGCCGCGGGCGGCGACGAGTGGAAGGTGCAGGAACTCGAAACGCTGCTGCGCTATCTTCGCAAGAAAGACTACCTCGCGGCGATTCGTTCCGGCGAACTCGATGTGCCAGAGTTGCACACCGAATATCCGCTCGCGGTTGATTCCAACGACACGCTCCACCCACGCGGCGCGAAGAATGATAATTCCATCTGCCTGCGATTCAATCAGCGCCTCTATCAACTCTTCAACCGCCGACCGAACTTGAAGGTGCTCGATCTCGGCTGCGCCGGTGGGGGTTTGGTTCGCACGCTGATCGACGACGGCCACTTCGCGGTGGGACTCGAAGGAAGCGATTATCCGCTTGTAAATCAGGCCGGCGAGTGGGGTACGATCCCGCGGCATCTGTTCACTTGCGACATCACCAGACCGTTCAGACTTTCGTCCTGCGGCACCGGCGCGCCGATCTGCTTTGATGCGATCACGGCCTGGGAAGTGATGGAACACATTCCCGAAGATCGCATCGAGCCTCTGATGAAGAATGTAGATGACCACCTCGCGCCAGGCGGCTGGGTACTCTTTTCCATCGCCACATTCCCGTACTGGAACCCGGCGACGGGTGTGGTGTGGCATCGCACGGTGCAACCGCGCGAGTGGTGGGAAGCGAAGTTTGCCGAGCTTGGTTTCGTGCCGGACACGAACCACACCTTCGGACCTTACGACTGGCTTCGCGGATCGGGGAACGGCCGCTACGACTGGAAGCCGGAAGACAGTTCGGGCTTCCACATCGCGCTTCGGCGCAAAGCAGACGTGGGAGAAGAGTCATGATCTGTCGCGTATGCGACTCGAACGATCTGGAAGCAGTGCTCGACCTCGGCGAGCAACCGTGGTGCAACCACTTCCTGAAACCGGAAGAGGCCGGCACTGAACCACACTATCCGCTGCGCCTTGTCTATTGTCATAATTGTAGCACGACTCAGTTAGACTTCACGGTGAAGAAAGAGGTGATGTTCGGGGATCACACTTACTTATCGGGTGTGACGAAATCGTTGAGCGAACACTTCCGGCAAGTAGCAATGGAAGTTGATATTGCCATGAATGAACGAACTAGAAAGTCAGTTCTGGATATAGGCTCGAATGACGGAACACAATTGAAGCACTTTCAAGCACTCGGTAATGACGTGTTGGGTGTGGAATCGAGCAAGACTACGGCCGCGCTTGCGAACACGGCAGGTGTGCCGACAATCAACGCGTTCTTCAACCGCGAAACGGCCCGGAGCATTGGTCGCAAGTTTGATGTGATTAACGCAGCGGGCGTGTTTTTTCATCTGGAAGAGTTACATTGCGTGACGGATGCCATTCGCGAGTGCCTGAAGCCGGATGGAATCTTCGTGGTACAGTTTCTGTACATGAAGAAGATTATTGAGAATCTCGCGTTCGATCAGATCTATCACGAACATCTTCTTTACTACAACCTACACAATCTCAGTATACTCCTTGCACGGCACGGCTTACAACTTCACGATTGCTTCCTCGCACCGATTCACGGCGGGTCGATGATCGCCTTCGCGTCTCACGCGGGCGCACGCAAGCCATCCGCGCGCCTTACGGAGTATTTCGCGGCTGAGGGCGCAAGCAAATGCAACGACATCGCAACGTACCGCCGATTCGCGGAGTGTGTGCGCGAAGTGAAACAACGTGATGTTGCGTTTCTGGATGATTGCAGGAGTCGCGAGCAGCGAGTATTCGGCATGGGCGCGCCGGTGAAGGGAAATACGCTGCTTAACTACTTCGGCATCGGACGCGACCGCATTTCGTGCCTTGTGGAGAAGAATCGGTTGCGAAAAGGACTTGTTTCGCCGGGTATGCACATTCCGGTTGTGATGGAGGACGAGTTAGAAACGCCGCCGGATGTTTACTACGTTCTCGCGTGGAACTTCAAGCACGAGATTCTGGCGAACAACAAGCATCTGATTGATCGCGGGGTGCAGTTCTATTTCCCGGTGCATGCTGAGGCAGCGTGAGCAATGAGCATACTCGTCACCGGTGGCACCGGCTTTCTGGGCACTGCGCTTGTGCGTCGATTGCGCGCGGACGGGCACACTGTTACCGCGCTCGGTTCGCGCGATACCGATCTCACACAATCCACTTCGCTTGCCAACTTCTCTCGCGAGCAGTTCGACGTGATCTATCACCTCGCGGCGTGGACACAGGCCGGCGACTTCTGCTTGAAGCATCCCGGCGAGCAGTGGATTGCGAATCAGCAGATCAACACGAATGTACTCGCGTGGTGGCAACGAAATCAGCCACACGCGAAGCTCGTCGCGATGGGGACAAGCTGCTCATATGCTCCAGAATTACCCTTAACTGAAGATCACTATCTCGATGGTTCACCAATTGAGAGTCTCTATACATACGCGATGACCAAGCGGATGCTTCTGATCGGTCTTCGTTCGCTCGCGGTGCAGTTCGGATTGCGTTATCTGTATCTTGTGCC
>JAKEEV010001104.1 GCA_022616395.1 Planctomycetia bacterium
CACTCTGGAGAGAGGATCGCGTCGAGCATCGCCATGCTCTGCATGAGGCGCTTCAGGCCATCAACGTCCGGCAACCCGGACAGATCGCGTGTGGAGATCATCGCGGATTCGCCTCCATCAATCCCACCATACCGTTAGCAAGCCGTACTCGTGCCGTATCGCGCCGAGTGCGGGCGCTGTTTCCTCCGAGTCTTCGTACACCATGATTTCGCCTCCCAAATCGCCATCAGCAATGCGTTGGGCCAGTTCGCGGGCCGTTTCGGGTGAAGGGGTGAGAATGTAAAGCGTGTCGGCGTTCCAAATGTTGTCGGGCAGATCGCGCAGCTTGATAAGGCCATCGATCAGCAACAGCGCCGACCCGTAGGGGGCCGAAACGCCGGGTCGGTCAAGAAGAACTGCAGTCCAGAGCTCGCGGTGTTTCAACATACTCGCGTAGATTTGCTCTCCGTTGAAGGCGTTGAACTTGGTTCGGCGAATGAGTTCGAGTTGAATCTCTTGAACGGAGGCCTCTCGCAGGGAAAGGGATTGGTTCATTACACATCCTCTGTTCGCAGTGAAGCGATAACGCGGCGATTATACCAATCCGCATCTGGTGATCGTGGCATTGAGGATCATGCCGATCAGTTGCGGATAAGTCAGTCCCATGCGGTAGGCGAGGTAACAGAGGTCGCCGGAATCGGGGCTTAAGCCCGGCAGCGGGTTCACTTCGATGAAGTATGGCACTCCGTCGCGGATGCGGAAGTCGAGGCGGGCCACATCTCGGCAACCCAGACCAACGAAGATCGCCAGCGCATCGGCTTCAACCGCGTGAGTCACTTCTGGGGGCAGTTTCGCAGGGGCAACGTACTCCACCGCGTCGTGCCAGTTGCGTTTCACTTCCAGGCTGTAAACGAACGTCTCGGGCGATTTCTTCGGAATCATCTGCATGATGCCGATTGGCTGGGGAGGATCGTTCCCCACAAGCCCGATCGTCACTTCTTCCCCCGCGATGTACTCCTCCACCAACACAGGCTGCTGGTAATCGCGCCACAGTTCCACAATGGTCGGGCCAAGCTCGGTTGTCGTCTGGATGAGACACCGGTTGCGGATGCCCTTGCTCGACCCTTCGCACGTCGGCTTCGCGATCACGGGGAGAGGCAATCCGGCTTCTTCAAGGATGGGTGGGAACTCCGCGAACTCGCCGTCATACTCGCCGGGGGGAGGAGCGAGCGTGATTCCTTTGGGTATGGTCACACCAAGCGACTCCGCCAACCGCCGGGTCATGTCCTTATCGAGAGCGACCGCCAGAGCAAGCGGATCGGAACCCGAATAGGGAATGCCGAGCATCTCGCAGACGGCCGGGACGCGCGATTCACGCGAGCGACTCACGCCAGATCCTTCGGCGAAGTTAAAGACCAGATCGGGGGGAGCTTTCAGAACGGCTTCGATGAACGGTCGGCCATCTCCCAGTTCGCTGACTGAGTGACCCAGTGAGCGAAAGACCTCCGCGATGGCCGTGACCGTGCGCGGGGAATCGAACTCCTCATGCAAATCGTCGGGGGCATTGGCCGGAAGTGGGTTATCGGGTTTGAGAGTACACGCGATTCCAATTCGCATGGCGAGGCTCCGCTCTGGAGATTGTAGTCCTCACGCTCCGCGTGAGGTGTTTCAGTGTGGTCCGCTCGCGACCTCACGCTCCGCGTGAGGACTACAATCGCGGCACCTACTTGACCGGTGGCGTCTTCGTCTTTTCGTAACTTTGCCAGGCGCTGTAGCCATTGACAAGCGCGATGATGGCCGCGATTGCTCCGATGATGAGGTAGAAGTTGCGGTTAACGTCTGGCTTGTTGGCGTAGACGAACGCAAACACCGACAGAGCCGCGGCCAGCACGGCCCAGATCAGCGCGTTGGTCATCTCCTTTTTGGCGACTTCTTTGGGATCGGTCGGCGGGGGAGGTGAGGTAGACATTGGCTTACCCTTGTCAAAAGTGCTCGACGTTGAACAAACAACCCCAGGCGCGGGCCTGGGGCGTTCTTCAAAGTAATAGGCATTCGCTGGGTGCCGTTCTTGCTTCAAAGGCAACGGCACACGGCGTGTGCCTACTACTTTACCCGTTGGACGCCCGGCCGTTGCCGTTCCCGTTAAGCATCGGAAGCGGGATGATCGGTCGAAGAGAGGCTCCATCGGAGCCTTCGGAGGATTCGCAGCCATCACCAACTTCCCCAGGTTCTACAGTTTCTCCGCTACAACCATCACGAACGACCCGCGGCTTGCGTCGGGCCATGCGCTCGTTGTCTTGCGGAATCATCACCGTCTTGTCGCCCTGCAACAGTCCGCTGACTCCGCGTGTGTTCGTCGGCTGAACCGTGTTCGGCTTGTCCTCCGCCTGATAGCGGATAAGCAAGCCCTCATAGTTGCGCAAAATCACCGCGTCATCGGACATCGAGACGAGATAATTGGGCATCAGCGGGATTTTCCCGCCACCGTGTGGGCTGTCCACAACATATGTGGGAATGCCGATCCCGGACATGTGCCCGCGTAAGCCTTCCATGATCTCCACGCCCTTCCACACGCTCGTGCGGAAGTGACCGGCTCCGGTCACCGGGTCGCAGTGGAACAGATAATACGGCCGGACTTTGGCCCGCAACAGTCCGCGCATGAGCGAACGCATGGTCGCAAGGTCGTCGTTGACGCCCTTGAGAAGCACCGTGTGGTTATTGATCGGCATCCCAGCGCGCAACAGCGACTTGCAAACCCGCATCGCTTCCGGGGTGATTTCCCGCGGGTGGTTGAAGTGAGTCTGAATGTAAACTTTTTCAGCCGAGGCCAAAAGGTCGATGAGTTCG
>JAKEEV010001105.1 GCA_022616395.1 Planctomycetia bacterium
AAAAGTGTCGCGAGCAATCCCAGATGCGCGAAGCCGCGGAGCGAGTCGCGAGACATATCAGGTAGATAGGCGAGCGACGAGCGAGCACGCGACAAAGCAGACGGGTTGCGCAGTAACTTTTGCAGAGCTTCCCTAGCACCGCTGTTACTGATTCAACCGGATGGCAAGGTCGAACACGTCGTCGTCGAAAGCACCGACCAACTTCGCGTTACCGGTCAACAGATTGATAGTGTAGAGGCGGTAACGCCCATTCACGAAGAGCGAGGCGAACCCGGTGTTGCTCACCGCCACACCTGCGCGGAGTTGGCTGAAGATGTCGAAACCGGCTTGCGGGCCTGCATCGACTCCCAGGCTGCCCGTGGTGACCACGCTCCCGGCGTTGGCGGGCGACTGAATCACGACTACATCCTGCGGATCTGTCGCCGGCGGGAGCGTCGCTGTGTCGATGTCGAACAGCGTGGTGCCCGTGGTCGCGACGAGATCGTTGTTGGTGTATGCCGCCGCGCTGATCCCAGTGGCGGTCACCGGTGGGACGAGCGCCGCGTAGGTCAGCGGACGAGGCCCACTGGGGGGGTTACTGTCGTCCACCGTCGCTTGCGGGACGTTTCCGACGAAAGGAACTCGCAGATTCTGGCCAGTGTCGCTGACCACACGCAGGGCGTTGGCGGCTGGGTTGAAGTCAACGCCAAAGAAACTCCCTTGCGGCCCGGGGTTCAGCGTGTAATTCTGAAAACTCGCCACCGCGTTCGCCGTGTTTATGGTATAAAGCCCGCCGGCATTTCCGACCCCATAAAGCAGGCCGTCCTGAACCCGGAAGTCAATACCGATGAGCGTTTCGTTGCCTTGAAGACCGGTGATAAACCCGATGTCCTGCGTGTTGCCGGGGGATCCGGTGCTGAAGCGCACGAGCACACCGTCTTGAGTGAGCCCGATGGCTTTCCGGTTATTAGTCGCTTGTGCCGCGGGCACAGCAGCGAGCAGTCCGAACAGCGCCGTAAATAGAATACCGAACCGATAAAAAGTGAACTTCGTGATCATATTAATCTCCTCCGAGAAGAGTCAAAAAAGTGTGTATACC
>JAKEEV010001106.1 GCA_022616395.1 Planctomycetia bacterium
CTTGATGCGTGCATTGTCCTTTTCTTTCAGTGAGCGCACGACGCGGATGAATTCCAGTGGGGTTTTGACGGGTTTCAGGTCGCCCTTTTCTCCGCCAACCGCTTCGATCACCTCGCCCGCGGTCAGAAGTTTTGCAACTGGAGTGTCCGGTTGCACCGATGCGACCACCACTGAGCCGTCACGCTCGGTTACCAGCAGACCAATGATCGCCGGCTGCTTGGTCGCGTTGCGAAGCGACCAGACCGCAACGGTTGTGTCGTCACCGGCAGCCGCAAGCAGCGGTCGAGTGCCGGAGAAGGCGAGTGATCGAACGGGAAGTGTCGGGCCGCCGAGTTCCAGAAACGGTTGGTCCGTCCTGGCGTCGAAGAGCGTGACGTAAACTGTCTGGCTCGCGACGTGAAGGCTGGCGATGACGATGACCGGCTCGCCTTTGGGATTCCACGCGGGTTTTGCGGGCAGCAACGCCGCTGAGGTGGGTCGTTCTCCTTCTCCCAGCGAAATCGTGTGCTCCTTGCCGTCGAGCGTGTAAGTCACGCGGCCGGGGAGCTTCTTTATCGGGTCTGGGTCGAAGAGTTTCGGCTCGGGAGTTTTGGGCGGAGCGTCGGGAGTGCCCTTGCCGTCGTTGGGAGTTGCCGTGCGCGCGTTCATCGCCGGGTCGAGCATGACTCCCCCTTTGGCAATCGTGTCAGTCGAACCGCCAAGCCACACCTTTCCCCCAGTCAGGAAAGCGACCTTCTGGAATCCGCTGGTGTTGCCAGCGAGCAGTTGAGGCTTCCCCCTGTTCGCGGCCAGGTCGGCAGTGTTGTACACTTCCACGCGGTTATCGGTGAAGCCGCCGACAGCGATGAATTGGCCATCGGCGGACGCGGTCAGAACCGGAGACGTGCTTTCTCGCATTCCCGGCAGTGGAACTGGCTCTACCGCTCCCCTGGGCGAAAGGAAATGCAACTTGTGTTGCCAGTTCCCGGCTCCGGGAGGAGCCTTTTCTCGCCCCACAAACGCGGTCACTTCTCCAATGTCCTTCACATTCACAGCGGCCAGAGCGACCGGATAGATGACTTCGCCCGGCGCGGGGGCGGGGAATGTCTTGACCAGTTTCTCTTTTCCCGCTGGGGTGCGAAACGTCAAGGCTCCGATCCGTTTCTCAAGCTGGACTCCTCCGGTGATGACCTCCGTGACTGCTTTCGTGTTGTCGATGCGCACCGCGAGTGTTGAGTTGAATGCGCCGGCGGGGAACGGATCGATCTTGGCGGGCTTGGTGCCGGGATTGTCCCAGACCAGCAAATTGCCGGCC